>CAXNIG010000053.1:0-5810 GCA_964202445.1 Pseudomonadota bacterium | reverse complement strand
TGAGCCCCAAACAAAGCCGGGAAGATACACAACTCAAACACTGCCATGATGTAAAAATTCTGTACCCTTCACCTATTCCTAGCGTAAGCCCAGAAAGCTTTCAAGATTTTCCTGCTGACTCTTATTACCTACAACCCGTGGATCTACCTAATGAAAATGCAAAAAATACGACCGCTGCACTGGAGTACTGCCTAACCCATCCCCAGTGGAAACTCTCTTTACAAATCCACAAAATTCTTGGAGTAGCCTAAATGAAATCTACCGAATTAATTCGCTCACTATTGATTGCAATAGGTGAAGACCCGGATCGAGAAGGTTTGCGTGATACACCCGAGCGTGTTGTAAAATCCTGGCAGGAGTTATATGCGGGTTATCATACGCCGATTGAAGAAATTTTTAGTGCTATATTCGAAGATGGCGCCTGCGATGAAATGGTTATTCTTAAAGATATTGACTTTTCTTCAACCTGCGAGCACCACCTCCTCCCCTTTCTAGGTAAGGCACATGTGGGATATATTCCGAATGGCCGAGTCATTGGAGTATCCAAATTGGCCAGACTAGTGGATGCTTTTGCCAAACGCTTACAAATTCAAGAAAAACTCACCCAACAAATTGCACATTCTATTCAAGACCATCTTGCTCCGCTAGGCGTAGCTGTAGTTTTAGAAGCGCATCATCAATGCATGAGTTGTCGAGGCGTGAACAAACAAAATGCTAGTTTAATCACTTCATCGATGCTGGGCGAGTTTCGTCAAGACCCCATTGTGCGGCAAGAATTTTTAAGCTTAATTAAATAATTAAACGCTTTACTACAGGAATCAATCCAAAACTAATGGCTGCAGCAATTGCCGCAATCAGAAAATACACCAAAAAAGCATGCTGGTAGATGTGATCGATTCCAGCAACTGAAACGATATTGGCAGGCACTGCTGAAATATCCGCAAATAAACCAGCCAATTTACCCCCAATTCCCAGCGAAATAAAGAAAATCCCCATCATCATTCCCACTAAACGCAGAGGCACTAATTCGGTCACCATCGCCAGCCCAATCGGAGACAAAAAGAGCTCGCCCACTGCAATCAAAAGGTAGACCACAACCAACCAACCCGGCATCACCATTCCCTGAGCATTCAAAAGATGTGCGCTAACAAAGAGCAGCCCAAAAGCAATCGCGTTCATCCCCAGGCCCAAGGCAAATTTAGTGGGCGTTGAAAAAGCCCAACGTGTGCCTTGTAAACGTGTCCACGCCCAACACATGAGCGGGCCAAAAAAGATAATCCCAAAGGCTTCAATGCTTAAAAAAACCGAGGCAGGAATCGTCGCGCCCCATAGAGTCCGATCCACAACGCGAGCCACAAACAAATTCATCGAAAAAAACAACTGAAAATAAATGGCCCAGTACACTGTAGAAATCCCGACTAAAATCAAATAGGCGAGAATACGCCGCCTGGCTTGACCCTTTTCTACAAAAGCCTCATAAAACACAACCAACACACTCAAAATAGCAATGGCAAAAAAAGCATATAAACTCGCATGCTGATTTTTAATAATATAATCACTCACCCAAATGGTCAGCACAATCCCCCCCAGGGCTTTCACCCAGGCCCAAAAAGTGACTTTCAAAGGACGTATCTCTAAAATATGAAAATAACGCGTGCCAAAATAAAAAGTCATAAACGCAATCAGCAAGACCATACTGGCACTTAGAAAAGCCACATGCCAACCAAAATATTGCTGAATATAACCCGCACCCGTGGTAGCTAGAATAATGCCCAAATTAATGCCCACATAAAACAGAGTAAAACCACTGTGTCTACGCGGATCATGATCGCCATACAAAGAGCCAACCATGCTCGACACATTTGGCTTCAAAAGACCTGTCCCTAAAGTAATAACCGCCAAAGATGCTGCCCCCAACTCGACACTGGGCACCAGACTCAATAAAGCATACCCTGCACTCAAACACAATGCTCCCAGCAATACCGCAAAACGATGGCCAATCCATTGATCTGCAATATACCCACCAATGATTGAATTAATATACGCCAAAGCTGTGACAGACCCCAAAATGCCATAACTCAAAACATCATCCAGATGAAACACATGGATCAAATACAAAGCCAAAAGTGACTGAATCACATAAAAGCCATAACGCTCCCACATTTCTGTAAGAAAAAACACGCTCAAAGCACGGGGCTGTTTAGTTTTAATTGCTTGCATTGATTTATTCCTCTTGATGAAATGCGTCTATTCTGGCATAAATTTTAGCTTTACGCACGGCATTCCCTTGTACACTTAAGATCTCAATGGGGTAGCCTTGAATTTTAATCCAGGTTTTAGGCGTGGGAATCATTTCTAGATATTCAACAATCAGGCCACTTAAAGTTTTGGGGCCATGCGTCGGCAAACTTAACGAAAGATCCCGATTTAAATCTCGAATCGTCATCGAGGCATCGACCAAAGTAGACCCATCTTTCATTGCACGCGTATGTAGATGCGCGGAAGGCTGAGTAAAATCAGTAAACTCACCAACAATTTCCTCTAAAATATCTTGCACCGTTACTAAGCCCTGAATATCACCATACTCATCCACTACTAATGCAAGGTGTCGAGAATGTTGTTGAAAATGCAATAACTGCTGCTGCAAACTGCTGGTTTCCGGAATAAAGTAAGGCGCCTCCAGCAAGGACTCCAAAACAGCATGCGGATCTTGGCAGGCCTCTGGAAAATTAATAATCTGACGCACATGAAAAATCCCTACCACATGATCAATGCTATCACGATAGACGGGCAATTTTGAAAAAGAGCTTTGCTGCAGCTGTGCAAAAATTTGCGGCCAGGAGTCATTTAAATCAATTCCCGTAATATTTTGCCGCGGCACCATCGCATCCTGGACAGTCGCATGTTCAAGATCCAGCACACCAAGCAACATATTTTTATGTGAACCATTCAAAGAGTGGCCCGATGCACACACCACACTGCGCAATTCTTCGCTGGTGAGCGGATCCATCATTTTACGCTCTTTGACATTCACGCCAAACACTTTCAAAATATTATTGACAATTGCATTCAAAACAAAGACCAAAGGATACAAAACCATCTGCAATAATTGCAACGGAAGCGTCGCAGGGAAAGCAAAGGACTCCGGTCTGATTGCGGCTAATGTTTTAGGCAAAACCTCTGAAAACAGCAAAACAAAAAGAGTGAGCACCAATGTCGTTACTGCCACACCTAAATCACCAAACCAGCGCGTTGCGACAAGGGTTGCCAAAGCCGAGGCCAGAATATTCGAAAAAGTATTACCAATCAAAATAACACCCAACAAACGATCCGGACGTTGCAGTAAAGTTTCAGCACGCTTTGCGGCATGGGATTTTTTAGCCAGATGACGGAGGCGATACCGGTTCAAAGCCATCATTCCTGTTTCTGATCCCGAAAAAAATCCTGAAACAATCACCAGCAGCAAAACGATGCCCAATAAAATAATATTCACAAACAAATCATCCTCTTGCGTTGTTATAACCACTTTAGTATAACCATTTTTTTGCTTTATCCACAACAAAGTGTTATACTGCAAGTGTAAGTATAAATGCTGTCTGCGTTGTTAGCAAAGCTACTATATCCTGAGCGAATACTTCAAAAAATTGGAAGTTGCCTTTTTGAAATGGTGTGCAAGCTGGCCTTGAGTCAGAAGCCTAAAGTTGCAAAAGCGACATCCGCCCTGAATCAATCAAGCATTCAGGTATTTTAAAGCAAGCGGCAGGGTGGACGGCGCCTTTTTTGAGACCCAAAGGATCTTATCTGTGAATGATCTTCAAGCTTTGCGTTTACAGATTAAAGCGCAACGTCGCAACTTATCTATTTCAGATCAAACAGAGGCTGCACTGCATTTTTGTCAGAATTTAATTCAATCCAAAATACTCGACTCCACTCACCACATCGGTGTTTATTTAGCCCATGCAGGCGAACTCAATCTCCAGCTGAGCATGACCCAACTCTGGCAACAAAATAAAACACTTTATCTCCCCTGCATTCATTCAACTCAGTTAGTTTTTAAAAAATATACGCCCACCAGCACATTACAGGCCAATCGCTTTGGCATTCTCGAAATAATTGAAGGTGAATCCATTGCAGCAGAAGATTTAGATGCTGCTTTAGTTCCACTGCTCGCTTTTGATCACGCAGGCCACCGCATCGGCATGGGCCAAGGTTTTTATGATCACACTTTTGCTTTCCGCAAACAATCCTGCAATACAAAACCACTCCTAATTGGCTGTGGCTATCCTTTTCAGGAAGTTGACTCCCTCACCCCTCACGCACATGATATCGACATGGATGTCATCATCACTCCGTCGACTCTACTTTTTAAAAAAAAGGGCTTTCTCTGACAGGGCCCTTTACTGCAGCGCTTGCCGCAGGATCATAAAACATCGTTGCAGCCTGCAAAGAAGACCCTCCTCCTCCAGCACTCTCTGTGGGCGCAACGACCATTTGCCGCTTATGCGCCCCAGAGGCATGATCTTCAGTCGGACGTTTATCGCCGACGACAGCCTCTGCTTCTGCGCCCCTCTCTGGCTTCGTTTTGAGTCCAATCTCTAGTTGTGCTTTAAAACGTTCATGCAAATGTGGCTGAGCTTCTTTATCGTAGCAACCTCTAGCAAGCACTGGCCCATCAATAGCTAATCCACTGATATCAGCATTAGCAAAACCAACAAACAAACCCACATTATGCTCACCCTGGCGATAAGTACGACCCGCACGTTGCACCACATCATTAGGATCTTTACTACGTGTTAAGCACCAAACCCACGCAACACGATTACAGCTAAATCCTATTTTTAATTTGTCCACCACCACCAATATTTCTGGATGACTACCACTTTTAAAACGCTTTAAAGCAAGCGTACTATTTTTATCATCCTCACTATGAATGGCCGTTGCAGTCATTTTTCCAGCCAGTATAATGGCCACATTTTTGGCTACCTCAATTGAATTAACATAAATAATCCCACAACGACTGCTTAATGGTTTTCCATCCGGCAACAGGATCCTTTCTAAGTGCTCAGCGATATGTTCTACGCATTTCGTCGCTCTTTTCTTAGAGTACTCTTTTTTAAATTTCAATACGGCCGCCGGAGGTAGGGCTTTAGCTTTCACGCCATCACGTCGCTCATACTTGAAAATAGGAACCTCTTTTTTAGGCGGCGTTGCCGTCAAAGATAATACCGTGGCATCTGGACATAACACTCTTGCTTTTGTTCTTGTGGCTTGCTTTAAATGCGCCTCGTCAAAAACCATGACAGGGCATCGCTGCAAAAACGCCTGAGAAGAAGCAGCCAGTTTTGCATCTTCCGATGACGAGGCTTGATCCAGCAAATTTGCAAAACTCCCATCACACATAATGACCACACCGCCCTGACGTGCAGAAGGGTTGCTAGAAAAATTGGCAAGCGTTATGGCTCGAGTTACATCTGACATCACGGATATAATTCTCGTCAAACTAAAGCGATCTGATTCCAGCTTTAGCTTTTGAAAATCTTGATACGCCTGCTCTACTAAATCCTGTGTGGGGGCAATCAGCAAAACAGCAGGACCTTTAGGCCCATAATACAATCTCACCAAAATGAGCAACGCGATTTCCAACAATGTCTTACCGCAGCCGGTCGCAAGCACTACCAAACTATCTGATCGCTTATCCTTTACAAATGCCTGCAAGGCATCTAACTGGTAGCCTCTTAAACCGAATAACTCACCCACTGTTTCACGATGCTCTGTCATAATACGCTGCAAATAAGCAAAGCATTTATCTC
>CAXNIG010000052.1:0-5836 GCA_964202445.1 Pseudomonadota bacterium | reverse complement strand
GCAGTGGGGATCTGTTTACCACATACAACACCGATACGATCACCGAAAGTAGTCAAAAAATTATTGTCGAAAATGATTTAACAAGTCTGCCCAAAGGCCAAGCCTTTGTTTTAACCAACGGCGGGGAACTCTACAAAATAAGAATCCCGCTTCCTAAAAACGATGGCAATGCTCCCAAGAGTTTTGCTGCAATAATGAGTGAGGTCAATTTATGAAAAACAATAACAATAATAACAATCAAGACATGCCTGTTTTTTTGAGCAAGCATGAATATGGACGCCTTTATGAGGCCATTCATACCAGTCAGTTGGGTTTGTTTCAGGAAGTGCTTCTGCGGTCGCTAAAAGTTCTTCATGAAGTACTGCGTGAAATTCCTGTCGAAGGACAGAGTAATATGAGTGTATTTGATCAGAAGATAGATGCAATATGCCTTGCGTTGCGACGTCTACAAGCGATTCCTGACCTCTATTCCACCGAGTCAGAGGTCTTTCGCAATATCGCGGTGACGGCTTTTGTATTTTATCGGGTACTTTACGATGGAACTTTTGCCGTATTTGCGAATCACAATAAAACCAGAGCGCACTTTGATGTCGATCCAACGATTTTATTCAAACGAATCCCTTATAAGCTGTACGATTTTCTGGGATCGCAATTCTGGCGAATCTACGAGCTTTATCATGTGGTCGAAGGTGATTTATCGACGATGATGCTCAATCGCGATATTAAGGATTTTATCGAAAAAGCTTGCCCCTCGAAGAGCGAACAAGCTCAGGTTTCTGAAGAGCCAATCGTCACAGAGTCAGCGCCAGTCCTTTTGCCAGAAAAGGCTAAAAAATCTCAGATGAAACTATTTGATGATCGTTCCATCAATCCTGAATTGCTCAAGCAGGAATTTACTGCTTGGGTGCAGGGGCAATTGAATCAGGGTTATTTACTCCTGAATGAAAATGGCGTTTTTTTCTCCAGGTTGCAGTATGGATTGGACCTGTTTCTTGTGGATGCAATCCTAGCTCGTTATGCGATGACCTATCAGAAGGATGTCACTGCTTTACGCCAGGCTCTAAAAGGCTTTGCAGGAGGAAAAACATATACCGTTGATTATCAAGGGGCAACGGTAGAGGCTTATCGATTAAGCGGATTGGAATTTATCCCTGATGAGTTAAATTCACATAATATAAGAGAGGCAAATTAAATGGAAATCAAGAAAAAAATTAACATCCATTCTCGAGACGCAAACTGGATTATGGAGCAAAAATTGAAAAATGGTCAGCCCCTTATTAAGGGCGCTGCTCTAAAGCTCATCGCTATTTATGATATAGCCAGTCAGCAGCATGTTTATGCCTATATGACTTTAAGTCAATTGCTGTCCCAGATTTATAAAGCGAAGAGCACGATGCAAAAACTGGTCGGTGATTTTGAAAGCTTGCTTGCGAGTAATCAAATTAAACTTTCTGATTTCGATATCCCCATCAAAAAAACATATGAGTTTCAAATTGGCATTCCGCTAGTAGGTGAGCTCATGGGGCTGCTGGAGATTTTTGATAAATTGGATTGCCTGTTGTCAGTTGCAGACAAACTCAATCTCTTTAAAAAAGGTCATCAACAATATCACAGAGCAATCAGTAAGAATCGTGGGCGCATCCATAAAGTTTTTATGAATATTCTGGATGTCAATTATCATGATCTCAAAGCAGTCACTATTGAGCAGTATTTGAATAAAGATCCGGTTTGCTTCAAAGCTGCTGAAACCATGGGGATTGTGCGGCCAGCTGCCTTATTTGGCGCATTAAATATTGGCATTTTCCCCTGGTTGCGCGCACGAAACCGCAACACGGTCTTTCATCAGCTCAAACACATGGAGGCAAATTAAATGGAAATCAAGAAAATAGTTGAACTCCGCTCGCCAGATGGGCAATGGGTTTTGGAGAAAAAACTGAATAGCGGTGCCTCCTGCATTGAGGTGACACTGATGAAGTTAAGCAAAATTTATGAGCTTGCTGCTAAAAACCAGGCGCTGTATGCCTATACCAGCCTTAGTCGCTTACTGGGCCTGATGGAAAAGACAAAGCATTCTCTAAATCAATTGATCAATGAATTTGAGATCGTGATTTTGCAGCAGAAGGTAGACCTTTCCACGATCAGAATTACGGAGGGTAAGCTCTATGAAGTACGCATTGGACAGCCTATTTGTGCTGAGTTGATCACACTGGTTGAGATGTATGACCACCTCAATTGTCTGATCAAAATTGCCGACAAACTGAATCTTTTCAAGAAACGGTCGCATTTTTTTAAAACACTGAGCCGTAATCATCGCCGTATTATGGGCGTCATTGCTAGGATCATGAAATTTGATGAGGTTAAAATAGCCAAAGTTTCGATTGCGCAATATCTTGAGAGAACAGATGAGTATGTCAAAATTGCGAAAATTTTGGGGGAGATCAAACCAAAAATGCTACACGCTGCCCTGCATATTGACATGCTGCCCAGACTGTCCACCAAGGCCCGCAATATCATCATAAATAAACTAAAAGACAAGGAGTAAAGAAATGGCTCTAACAAATGAAGTGCGCCTAATTGGCCACTGTGCTGATGCTCCAATGAAAATTACCGCCCAGTCAGGAAAACTGATTGCTCGAGTCGCAGTGTATACCCGTCATTGGTGGCGGGATGAGGCCGGGTTCCAAAAAGAGCAAAAAGAAATTCATCACTGCCTGTTTTTTGGTAGTAATGCAGAGAGAGCAATCAAATTTTTACAAAAAGGAACTCATGTTCATTTAACGGGTACATTGCACTATGAAACCCGTGAAAATACTGATCATACCAAATCATTTTTTGTTAATGTTAAAGTTCAGGAATTTACGGTTTCAGATCGGATTATGGTGAGCAAGGAAATGTATGAGAAGATTTTTCCGGGGCAAGCACCTTATCGTGCAGAGTTAGCAAAACAGCGCTATGAAATGGAAAACTTTGATGAGGATGCGGCGAGAATTGATCGTATGACCAGAATGAGGGGAGCAAAAAATGCGTAAAATTATGAAGGGCCTGATTATTATAGTCTCAATCATGTGGTTTGGTTTTGCCAATGCGGCTGTTGTAGAGGGTAATCCTAATGGTGACATCACCTTGGCTTTTGTTTATGATTACCAATGTGGGTATTGTCATGAAATGTACCCCATTGTGCAGGAGCTAGTCCAGAAATTTCCTGATCTCAAAGTGAGAATGATGCCTGTTGCTGTGATTAATAAGACTTCTCTGTATGAAGCGGCTGCGGCTATTGCGGCGACTAATACTAATCAATTTTGGGATTTTAGTAATCAAGTAATGGCTCAGGGTCCTTTAACCGATGATGAGGTAACTGGCCTTTTGAAACAGTTGGGGCTAAATACAGATGCATTTCAAAAAACGATACACTCCCAAGCTGTAGAGGTGCAGCTAGCTCAGGGACAGGCGCTTATGACTGCAAGTGGTCATAATGGGACGCCATTATTTGTCATTTACCCCAGTGCACTTGATCCGTCGCACTCGGTGGTGGTAAGCGGAGCGCAATCATTGCAGGCAATGACATCTGCCATTCAGGCAGTTCAACAGAAAATGCAAAACGCTCAATAGACTCCTTGACACTTATACATGAATTTAATACAATCAGTTTAAATTAGATTCTACAAGTGATAAAAATGTTATCAAAATCAGAATGGATTGAAATGGAGTTTGACCATCCCATGCTGGAAGACATGGAAGTTAGTCGTATTGTCTATCAAGGCGCTTTGGGTGAACCTGAGCAAATCCAGATGTGGATTTACAGTCCGCATCGTAGAACGGAAATGATTGCCGGGTTACTAGGCAAAACGCTACAGTTTAGGTTGATCGATTCTGACAGCACACTCTACTTTAATCATTGGCTCTCTGAGATCAAATGGCTGATCGGTAAAGAATTGGCAGGCCGTCAGCATTATGTGTTGACCTGGAAATCCCCTGTCGCCAAAATCGCGCAGAGTAATCTCTCGCTGGTTTTGCAGGAAGTGAATCTGCGTGAGGCTTTCCAGCTGATTTTGAGTGGCGGTTTGATTTCAAAAAATCCGCTGACGTTGCAAAAATATGATCTGCAAGTCGCACGCGACATTGACAGTCTACAGCCTCCCCTCAAAGCGCATCAGGAATCGCTGATGGTGTTTTTCAAACGACTTCTTGCGCACAATGGACTGAGCTATTTTTTTGATCATTCCCGCGAAGATTGCCCTCTAGTTATTACAGACTCCATTGAGAGTGCAGGCCAGAATATTGACGTGGCGGAATATCGTTATGCCGAAGGGGATCTCCTGACTAAGCCCTTTATTGATCGCTACAAGACTCAGTTCTCAGCGACTTCAGCCCTGTTTGAAAGCACCGGCCACCCTGATCGTGATCCTCAAGTTTTATTGGAAGAGAATAAAAAAGTGCCTGATGGCTTTGCAACTTTCCACGCCTGTTTTGGTGAGCGCAATATCAAGGAGACTGCGGATTACGCTAAATGGATCAGCGAAGATGCGGTCGGTAAGGCGCAGCGCAGCGTCTATACTGGTGGAGGGATTGTCTTTGCCGGTCAGATTATGACGGCTCAGGAGCAGTTTTTAGTGGCGAGTTCCTGGACGCTGGAGTTAGACGGTGCCATGAAAAATCGCATTAAGCAGATTCAGACCAGTCTTTATGCCCAGCCCCTGGAGTTAGCCTATCGTGAGGAGATTGATCTGAATCCAAGGCAGGTCTTGATGGCCGGTCACACGATCGCAGAAAACAATGTCAGTGTCGATGCGATGGGCCATTATCAGGTCAATGTTCCACCGTACTTTATCCAGAATAAGCCATGCAGTCTGGAGGCCACGCGCATGGTCTATCCCCTGCAAAGTGATGATCATGGCCAGCATTATACGCTGATGCCGAATGCCGAAACTTTAAGTCTGTGGTGGGGCAATAATACCAGCCAAAGTCTAATTTTGGGCACAGTCAATTCAACAGAATCGCCGCATCTGACTCAGCAAGACACCTATCAAAATGCCTATTGGCAGGATGATAGCGGCAATCGCGTCGGGTTTATCAACGAAGGCAAATATGATCCCACACAAAAAACCGGTCGTAAAACCGCGCATATTTTAGAAACACCGAGCTATCATCCTGATGGTTCCAGCAATTATCTGCGCATGGGCGATGCAGTGCAAAACGATGGCGCTTACTCCAGTCAGGCCGGTGAGCCAGGCATCCTAGCAGTCACTGAGGGCAATTATCATGAAACGCATCATGGCGGCTTGATGGAACTCATGGGCAATATGGGCACAGACCAGGATAATCCCGTGCCCGCGCTGCGCCAGCGTGTGCAATTAAATCCCAGCTTTGGTACGCCGCATATTTTGAAAACAGTCAGTGCGCATCTTCACACGGCTGATTTGACTTCAGATCAAGTCACCGAAAATAAGACCCTCGATGGCGATACCCTGACGCACACTCTGACTTCACCTGATTACTTTGTCACGCATGGTCAGGATGAAACCCGTAGCATTTATGTGAATCAATCCCATAAACAAACAGGCCAGAGTAACGTCATCAACATCAATACGCATGCACTTTTCACCACCGCGCAAGAGCGTACTTTAAAACAAACAGGCGATCAACGTACAGATCAATATCAGAATAAAACCCTGAATCTGAATCACCCTGAAAATAACCTGCAATACGAGACTTTAACGCAGAATACAAAGTCCCTCAATAAACAAACGACCACCGAAACCAGCAGTATCCAAAACTATACGCGTACGCATCAGCAATCGACGCAGCAAGCCAGTCAAATCACACAGCAGAATAACAG
>CAXNIG010000051.1:0-5841 GCA_964202445.1 Pseudomonadota bacterium | reverse complement strand
GCATATCAAACATTTTAGCAATATCGGTGCAATAACGCGTGGCTCTGGCATCACGCAAATCACTCGTCGTAAACCCAACCTGATTGTTAATCACAATATGAATCGAGCCGCCATTGTCAAAGCCACGTGTCCCACACATACTCAAAGTTTCATAGACACAGCCCTGACCTGCAACCGCCGCATCGCCATGAATCTGAATTGCACAGACCTGATCCGTATTGCGCTTAAACTTGTTTAAACGGGCGTGCACCGAGCCCTCAACCACCGGCGAAACAATTTCTAAATGCGATGGATTAAAAGCTAGCGCCAAATGCACCTGTCCGGTTTTTGTCAAGACATCCGATGAAAATCCATTATGATATTTGACATCCCCTGCTAAGAGAGAATCATCATGCTGCCCCTCAAATTCAGCAAATAATTGCTGTGGTGCTTTGCCCATGATATTGACCAGCACATTCAAGCGTCCCCGATGCGCCATGCCAATCGCAATCTCTCGCATACCTTGTACACTCGCACGTTCAATGATACTGGACATCATCGGGATTAATGCATCCCCACCCTCCAAAGAAAAGCGCTTTTGCCCTACGTATTTGATCCCCAGATATTTCTCCAAGCCATCTGCTGCAACCAGACGCTCCAACAGCATTTTCTTTTGCTCTGCAGGCAATCCCTGACGTGGCGCCTCGATGCGTTCACGTAGCCACTCACGGCGAGCATCGTCTTCAATATGCATGAACTCAAAACCAATCGTATTGGTATACATAGCCTTAAACTGAACCAAACTATCATCCAAACCCAGATCCGCTGCTTGCGGCAATTTTTGCAATGCAAGAGGATCAAGCTTTGCCAGCAGATGGCCTTTTTTGCGATATAAATCTTCAGCACAAGAGGCAGGAGCGGAGGCCATCACCTGAGGATGCTTGGCCTGTTCAACAAAAGCGGCCTGTACTTCCGAATGCTTAAGATCAGATTGCCGAGGCCCCAATGCGGCAAAATAATTTTGCCACTTTGCATCAACAGAGTGAGGATCTTCTAAATAAGCCTCATAGAGCGTCTCCAAATAAACCGCATTCTCGCCGTCTAATTCCGAGGTTTTCTGATATCCTTGCATTTTTAGCATTCCTTTTCCAAACAAGGGGCACATTATATCACGATGTGATTTCATTGCAAAAATAAAAAAACATACCCGCCACTTAAACCAACTGCATCGCTTGATCCTTGGCTACTATAACCATTTCTGCAATATTGACATGAGCAGGGCGAGTCAGGGCATAATGCATTGCATCTGCGACTTCAGCGGCTGAGAGTGGGGTGAAGTTTGCATAGACTTTTTGGGCTTTATCTGCATCGCCTTTAAATCGCACTTGACTGAACTCAGTTTCAACCATGCCTGGAGCGATATCGGTGATGCGGATATTTTTTTCTTGGCATTCTAGTTTTAATGCTCGGGTAAAACTCGTGACCGCGGCTTTGGTAGCACAATACACGCTGCCTCCCGCATACGCACGATGCCCGGCTAATGAGCTGACATTAATAATATGCCCGCTGTTTCGCGCTTGCATCAGTGGCAAAATTGCGCGTGTGGTGTAAATCAAGCCTTTTAAATTGGTGTCAATCATTTGATCCCAGTCTGCTAAGTTTGCCTCACAAATGGGGTCAAGACCTACAGCCAGCCCCGCACTATTGACTAAAATATCAATCTCGCGAAATAATTTGGGCAGACCATGCAATAAAGCCGGAATGGCTTCTGCTTGACGCACATCGACCTCAGCAACAAACACAGGGGTATGATATTCAGCTTGAATTTTTTTGGCCAACTCATCCAAACGCCCCATCCGCCGTGCCACCAAAATGACTTTTACCCCTGATGCGGCTAATTTTTCAGCCATCGCTGCACCAATCCCACTTGAGGCGCCGGTAATTAAAGCTGTTTTAGCTTGCAGCATTATCAAAACCAGTTTGACTGAAGGACACTACCAAACCCTGGGCATTAAAATTCACAACCAAGCGACTACTTTGCAAGGGCTGCCGATTTTCTTTATTCGTATAAATATAATACCAGGTATTGGGATGATAGGTATCGACTAGATTAGGTGTACCCAGCAGAAAAGTGACCTGAGCTTGGGTCATCCCCACCTTTAACGCACTGATTTGTTCCGAGCTTAAGTTCACACCTTGCTGAACCTGCATTTGATACGCACAACTCGATAATAGCAAAGACAATGACAGCGCACCGATGCAGAGTAAACCTTTTTTGTAAAACATAGTACAATACCTTTTCACGTTTTTAAACATCTTAACCAATTTAGAAGGGGTAGACAATGGCTAGCATTCCTCGCAAGGATTTACATGAGGTCGGACTCAAGGTGACTACACCACGTCTTTTGATTTTGCATCTTTTAGAAGAATCGTCCGAACACCTGCGTGCTGAGGAAATTCACAGCACCCTAACCTCACGTGGACATGATGTGGGCCTGGCAACGATTTATCGAGTACTCACTCAATTTATCAGTGCAGGCATTGTAAAAAAGCATCATTTTTCAGAAGATCATGCCGTATTTGAACTAGATCGTGGTGCACATCACGACCATCTGATGTGCGTCAAATGTGGTGATATTAAAGAGTTTATTGACGAGGTCATTGAAGCGCGTCAAAACAGTATTGCCGCCCGTTTTAATTATGAAATTACCGACCACAATTTGTATCTTTACGGCATTTGTCCCAATTGCAAAGGTGCGGCATGATCTGGGCCTACCCCCATTTTAACCCCATTGCCTTTCAGCTTGGCCCCCTCGCTGTGCACTGGTATGGGCTGATGTATTTGCTGGGCCTATGCCTGGCCTGGCTCTTGGCACGTTACCGCATGAAAACGCAGCCCTGGTTCCCCATCAAAACAACAGATGCTTTATCTGACCTGATATTTTATGCCGCCCTGGGGATCATCTGTGGCGGGCGGATTGGCTATATGCTGTTTTATGTGCTCCCTGATTTTATTCACCAGCCTTGGATTATTTTTGAATTATGGGATGGAGGCATGTCGTTTCACGGAGGTTTACTGGGCGTCATGCTGAGTCTTTTTTGGTTTGCAAAAAAACAAAAAATCCCCTATTTCACACTCATGGATAGTATTGCACCCCTTGCACCGATTGGCTTAGCCCTGGGGCGGCTGGGCAACTTTATTAATGGAGAGCTTTGGGGCCGCGTGACCGATTCACCTATTGGGATGATTTTTCCCACTGGAGGTCCTTTGCCGCGCTATCCCTCACAACTCTTTGAATTAAGTTTAGAGGGGATTGTTTTGTTTACACTACTCTGGATCCTTTCACTCACACAACGTCGTCCGGCTTTGATTTCGGCCTGGTTTTTAATTGGCTATGCGAGCGCACGCTTTTTTATAGAATTTTTTCGTGAGCCCGATCCGCAACTCGGCTATCTTGCCTTTGGCTGGCTCACAATGGGGCAAGTGCTATGCCTTCCCATGTTGGCTGCGGGCCTTTATCTTTTATTCTGGAAACGTCATGAAAATCCTCCTACTTGAATTTAGCCGTATTGGCGATACAATCATGCACGAGCCCACACTCCGCGCCATTAAGCTGCAGTTTCCTCATGCTGAAATTCAAGCTCTGACTGATGCAGCTAATTTTGATATCGTGGCCACACATCCAGCCATCGATCGCGCCGAGATTCTGCCACGTAAAATTAAGACACTGCACGATGCCTGGCGTTTGCTTAAAAAAATACGCCAACTGCGCCGTGAAAAATTTGATCTACTGCTTAACTTTTACATGGGGGGCATCACCTCAACGATTGCCAAATACACTCAGATCCCACAGCGCCTCTCCTTTGACAAAACCAAGAAACTGCGCCGCAGTTACAATCTTCTGGTTAAAGCACCCAGTTCTTATGGCAATTGGATTGTCGAATTTACAGAGCTAGCACGCCCACTAGGCATCGATCCAGCTTCAATTTGGCCCTTGCCGCGTTTTTTTATTCCTGAGACTTTAACTAATTTTGCCGCACAATATTTAGCTGCTGACTCACACTATGCCTGCTATAACTTAGCCACTGCCATCGCCATTAAATGCTGGCCTGCCGAAGAATATGCCAAACTCGCTGCACGAGCTTATCAAGAAAAAAATCTCATTCCCGTCGTCATTACCAATCCAGGCCAAACCGAATATGTCGATACTTTTTTTGCACACTATCCCCAAGATTTACCTGCGATCCGCTTACCCATCTTAAGCCTACCACAGATTGCGGCAATTTTAAAAAAAGTAGCGCTTCTGGTCACCGGCGATACCGGCATCATGCATCTCGCCTTTGCCATTGACACCCCTGTTGTCGCACTCTTCACCTACAAACGCCCTGAATATGCTGTCAGTGCCACCACACGCAAAATGGTTGTGTTTCGCGAAGACGATACAGTCCCGCCGATTATCCCAGGTCAAAAATATGGTCATCAAGACCTCACTCAAGATGAGGTGTTCTCTGCACTAAACGAGCTTTATCAAACCCAATAAATAATAAAATAAATAATAAAATAACTTGATAAAAATAAAAAAATAATATATAATAAAGTATTTATGCATGGCAAAATAATGATGCGCTTAACCATTGGAAAGATGCGTGTTATATGCGGCGCCATCAGCGAACGCAAAAAAACTCGAGCAACGCAAGCTTATAACTTTAACCCAATGATTATCGAATACGACTCAATAAACACAACTTTTAATAACTTGCTGCTCCCAGGACAATGGTCCAGCGATGACCGAAAAACTTTTCTTATTCGTGATCTTGCAACAAAGCACTGGTTTGTCATTGAAGCATCCTTTACTCAAGTTTCTCGTATGTTAAAAATTTTAATCATAGGCACTTACCCTGAAAGCATGATTACAGATCACCTCACTTTTACAGATGTCTCCACCGTTTTCTATAAAGAAGATTTTGCTTTACAGGGAGCCCCTATCGGCTGCTCTTTCTTCAGCCTGCGCACTGCTCTAAAATTATGTGGAATAGAAAAATACCTCCCTTCTAAAATGACACTTTTTGAATATCTTGCTTCTAATGCGACAAAAACAGAGCCCATTCACATCTGTCGACTTCCTCTAAGACTGACTCTATGTGCACAAACTCGAACACTATGGATGGATCATGTAAAACCAGGCAGTGGTCCAGCAAAAATTACGCAATATTCAGAAGAAGAACACCACCTTTATCGCAGTAATAAAAAGGGCGAGAGCGCATTAGAAACCTTAAAAAAACATATCACGACAAGGGAAGATGGTACATCACAAAATGCTTTGATTGATCATTTTCAAAATAAAATCATGCGACAAGAAGAAAACCGAATAACTGAGTTACCCGCTGTAGCCCCATTTCATAATGCCACTCAGCGCGATCAATCTCGTCGCCCAAAAAGCTGCTGCTCAATCATGTAACGATCACATCGATTCATGCGCCAGATTGCCTGATTCAACAAATTAACCTAAACTGAGACATGTCTTTCGAACACTGAACTCGATGCCTCTTTTACTTGTGGATGGCTCATCCTATCTTTTTCGCGCTTATCATGCGCTGCCTCATTTTACCAACAAAAAAGGCTTCCCCACTGGCGCTATTTTTGGCGTCTTGAACATGCTGCGCAAACTTAAAGAAGACTTCTCTGAGCATGCTGAAATTCTGATTGTTTTTGATGCCAAGGGCAAAAATTTTCGTCATGAACTTTACCCAGAATACAAAGCAAATCGCAGTGCCATGGCGGAAGACCTGGCGGTACAAATCGAACCTTTGCATACCCTGATCCAACTATTAGGCTTTCCGCTTTATAAAAAATCTGGCGTT
>CAXNIG010000050.1:0-5990 GCA_964202445.1 Pseudomonadota bacterium | reverse complement strand
ATGTTCGGTAATGGTGTCCATATTGGCGGTAAAGATTGGGAGTTTTAAAGACAGTTTGCCCAATTTGTCTGTGTTGCCAATATCCACTAAACGACGTGATTCGTAGTGATTGTAGGAGGGAATTAAGAGTACATCATCAAAAGTAAAAGATTGAGTGTTAAAAGCCATGAGTCTATTTGTCCATATTAGTGAAGTTCAGGACAAAGTATAGCGAGGCTGATTGCGCTTGTCAAAATAGAGACTGTTTTTTATAATGGGGTTCATTATGTAAGGAATTAAAAGATTATGGCTTGGTTTAAAAAGACCTCGGAAGGGATTCGGATGGATACCCATTTGGGGGAAAAGAAAGGCGTGCCAGAAGGCCTGTGGCAAAAATGTCCGTCTTGTCATGCGGTATTGTATAAGCCAGAATTGGATAGCCATCAGCATGTCTGTCAGCCTTGTGCACATCATTTTCGGATTGGGGTGCGCGAACGCATTCGCCAGGTCTTGGATGCGGATGCAGCTCAGTTGGAGATTGGCGCAGAAGTCGTGCCGGTTGATGCCTTACATTTTGTAGATACCAAGCCCTATTCGGAGCGTCTCGCTGCAGCCCAAGCCAAAAGCGGTGAAACGGATGCCCTGGTTACGGTTGATGGTTTTATCAATGGGATTCGTACAGTGATCTGTGTTTTCGATTTTGAATTTTTGGGTGGCTCGATGGGCTCTGTCGTGGGTGAGCGCTTTATTCGTGGGATCCATCATGCGCTTGCTGAAAAATTACCCCTGATTTGCTTTACCGCAAGCGGCGGTGCACGCATGCAGGAATCACTTTTCTCCTTGATGCAAATGGCAAAAATCAGTGCAGGTTTGGCTAAAATGAAAGCGGCTTGTTTGCCTTATTTGGTGGTCTTGACCGATCCTACAACGGGAGGGGTATCCGCCAGTCTGGCAATGCTAGGCGACTTGCATATTGCGGAGCCCAAAGCCCTGATTTGTTTTGCAGGCCCACGTGTCATCGAGCAAACGGTACGAGAAAAGTTGCCTGAAGGATTCCAGCGCAGCGAATTTTTGCAAGAAAAAGGCATGGTAGATCTGATCGTCGATCGCCGCGTTTTAAAGGCAAAATTATCAAGCTTGTTGGCCAAATTATTGAATTCTCCACTTTGACTTTTTTATTGATGTGCGCTATTCTCTAAAAAAAACATAAGGAAAATTATAGTGAATCACATAAAATGGCTGCCATTGTTGGCTCTGACCGTTCCGATGAGTCTGTTTGCTTGGGGGAAAACGGGGCATGAAGTGATTGCGCAGATTGCGTATGATTATTTGATGGCGCAACCTAATCAAGCACTATATCAGGCTGACTATGCTGCATTAGTACAAAGTATGAAAGCAGAAGATTTTTTGGATGATTATCCACCCGGTACTAATAATCCAGTAACTTACGAAAATACCAATTATGATCTTGCTCATTGGCCAGATGATTTAAAGTCTGAGCAGGATTACAGTAGTTATGCTTGGCATTTTGAAGATAATTTGTGGAGCTTTCATGGCATGCCGACAATTTTGGATCTTCAAACAGTAAACCCAAGTAATGTGACTTGGGCGGTAGGAACGATGGTGGGAATTTTGACTGCATCTGCGGGTACTGGAGCGGATATGCGTTTGGTAGCCAATCCTAATTTGCGTGGACGTGCTTTAGCCTATTTAATTCATTTTGTAGGGGATGCCCACCAGCCCTTACACTGCTCAACTCGTGTCTCAAATGAATTTCCGACAGGCGACGTAGGTGGCAATAGTCTGGGTGTGGTGTATGTTGGTAATAATTCTATTAATGCAAGTGCGGTCACTCATGCGGGAGAGCTTCATGCCTTGTGGGATGGTGCTTTGAGTTTATTTGGGCAAGCGCAATTTAGTGGGTGTCAATATACTTCCCCTGATTATGTGCAGTGTTTAGCAAGCCAAATTGAGAGAGATCAACCTGTTGGTCAATTAGCTTGGGATAATCCGCCTTCCATTACTACAGGGCAGTCATTGTCTAAATGGGCGCAAGCTTGGGCTTTGCAATGGTGTGGCCCTGCTTATACCACGGACGGTCAGAGTATTCTGGCGGTCAGTCCGGCTCCTGAATGGTTCCCGTTGGTGCAGCAGAATGTTTATGTCAAGGATGGTCAGCCATTTGTGCTGTCTCCTGTTAATTCAAAGCTGACACAAAGTGAGATGTATCAAGTGAGTTTAGACGATGCTTATTTTACTGCAAATAATCCAGTAGCAGAACAGCGTCTTGCCATGGCCGGGTATCGCTTGGGTAAAATCTTGCAAACCGTTTTTGATGTAGAAGATCAAATTAAAAGGGGTGAGGAGACGTCCGCTAGTTCATTAAATGTGGCGCCTCCGGGTGACTATTGATTCCACTCCAATAAAAATTGTGCGAGATATTGCTCGACAAATTGATGGCGTGCCTCTGCTAAATGTTTGGCTGTTGGGGTATTCATGCGATCTTTGAGAAGAAGCATTTTTTCGTAAAAATGATTGATAGTATGTGAGGTTTTGTTTTTATACGCTTCGAAAGATTCGTGCAAAATGGGTTCGACATCCGGTTGATACATGGGCCGGCCTTTGTAGCCTCCGTAGGTAAAAGTGCGGGCAATGCCAATGGCCCCAATCGCATCGAGACGATCTGCATCTTGAACGATTTTGCCCTCTAAGGAGCGCATCTTCTCGCTGACCTGTGCGCCTTTGAAAGATAAATTATTGATGATGCCCTCTACTTTTTCGCAGGTTTCGGTGTCTGCGCCTAATTCTTTTAACCAATCATGGGCAATTTTGCCGCCTAGATATTCGTCTCCGCCATTAAATTTCCAATCTGAGATATCATGCAACAGTGCTGCGAGCTCAATGATGAACAAATCGCCACCTTCGGCTTGAGCAATTTTTTTTGCTAAGTTGTGTACGCGCTGGATATGCCACCAATCGTGGCCTGAGGTGTCTTCAGCTAATTTTTTTTGGACAAAGCTTTGCGTGGCTTTAAGGATATGTGCTTTATTCATCGGGGTTTATTACCTTGTATTCTAAAATCAAAGTGTTTAGAATAACCGCTTTCTGATCATCAATAAAGAGTTGTTATGCGTTTGTCCCATTATTTGCTTGCTACTTTAAAAAATGCGCCCAGTGATGCGGAATTGATGAGTCATCAATTGATGATTCGTGCGGGCTTGATTCGTAAAATTGCTGCGGGGATTTATGTTTGGCTGCCTCTGGGGCTGCGGGTTTTGCAGAAAGTGACCGAAGTCGTGCGTCAGGAAATGAATGGCATCGGTGCACTAGAAGCCTTAATGCCCAGTGTGATCCCTTCTGAATTGTGGGTTGAAACGGGCCGTTGGCAAAAATATGGCTCAGAGCTTTTGCGCATTACGGATCGTCATGATCGTGAATTTTGCTATGGCCCCACGCATGAAGAAGTTATTACTGATGTGATGCGCAAGGAGATTAAGAGTTATCGCCAATTACCGATTACACTGTATCAGATCCAAACTAAATTTCGTGATGAAATTCGGCCGCGTTTTGGCGTGATGCGCAGTCGGGAATTTATTATGAAGGACGCCTATTCGTTTCACATGGATCATGCTTCGCTTCAGCAAACCTATGACGCTATGTATGGTGCGTACACGCGTATTTTTAAGCGCTTGGGCCTGAATGCGCGGGCAGTTCAAGCGGATACGGGTGCAATTGGTGGCAGTTATAGTCATGAGTTTCAGGTGCTGGCGGATGCGGGTGAGGATTTGATTTTTTATAGTACCGAAGGGGATTACGCTGCGAATATTGAAAAGGCGACGGCCTCAGCGCCCACTCCAGGTCCTCGTAGCTGTAAAACCTGGATCTGCAAGAATCAGCAGGGTGTCTTGGTGGCGTTGATATTGCGTGCAGATCATAGTGTAAATGAAGTGAAAGCGCAAAAAATGCCGGGCTTAGAGGCAGGTTTTGAATGGATAACGGCCGATCAAGCAATGCCTTCAATTGTCTATATGGATCGTGATGCAGTGGGGCTATGTGATGTGAATGATGCGCCGGTTGCGGATCTGCGAAACGTTGTTGAAGGGGATATCAGTCCCGATGGCAAGGGCATTTTAAAATGTGCGCGCGGTATCGAAGTAGGGCATATTTTTCAGTTAGGCGATCAATATTCGAAGTCCATGCAAATGACAGTGCAAAATCAAGATGGCCAAGATTTTACCCCGCTGATGGGGTGTTATGGCATCGGTATCACCCGGATTGTGGCCGCTGCAATTGAGCAACATCACGATGAGCGCGGTATCCTCTGGCCTGAAGAAATGGCCCCATTCAAACTGGCGATTGTGCCGATTGGGTATGATCAAAATGTAGAGGTCAAAGCACAGGCAGATGCAATGTATCAACAGGCCTTGCAATTAGGGATTGAAGTGGTGCTGGATGATCGGGATGAGCGTCCTGGAGTGAAGTTTGCAGACCTTGATTTGATCGGGATTCCTCATCGCATTGTCGTGAGTGATCGCCTGTTAGCGGAGGGATTATTTGAGTATAAAAAGCGAGGCAATGAAGCTGTTGAAAAGTTAAGTCAAGATGCTATGCTGGTGTTATTGAAAACTTTAACTTAGGAGTGTCATCATGTCCCGGCAAAAAGCATCGCTATTCGGGATTCTCATTGTCATACTGGGTGCGCTTTTTTATTGTTACGAATATTTTTTGCGAATTGCACCCAGTGTTATGGCGACCGACCTCATGCATTTTTTTAGCCTGAATGCGACGATGTTCGGGGCCTTAAGCGGTTTTTATTACTATGCCTATACGCCGATGCAATTGTTTGTTGGAGTCATTGTCGATCGCTATAAAATCCGTAATGTTTTGGTGATTGCTATTTTGTGTTGTGCTTTAGGCAGCTTGCTGTTTGCGAGTACGCATAGTTATCATCTTGCTGCTGCAGGGCGATTTTTGCAGGGTTTTGGCTCAGCCTTTGCTTTTGTGGGGGCTTTAAAGTTGGCGACAAAGTGGTTGCCGGTCTGGTGGTTTGCCGCTTTTTCAGGAATTTGCACCTCACTGGGATTTTTGGGCGGTGCGTTTGGGGATATCAGTCTCACGCATTTGATGCAGATTATGGGCTGGCAGGAGTTGATCCACATTTTTGTGGTAGTAGGGTTTATTTTTGCAGCGCTGGTCTGGGTGTGTTTAAGCCTTCATCCCAAGCATGCGCGGGAGTTTGACGAGATACGTAAAGGCGGCGATATTGTCACCTTAAAGGGCGCATTTTTACAGTTGTGGGACTTGATTAAAAAACCCTATATCTGGATTGCCGGCATTATGGGTGGCCTGATGTTTTTGCCCACCATTGTGTTTGCCGATTTGTGGGGGATTCCCTATTTGCAAGAGTTTCATGGCTATAGTTTGACGCAGGCAGGCTTAATGACTTCCATGATTTACTTCGGTTGGGCGTTAGGAGGTCCATTACAAGGGATTCTTTCCAGTCTCTTCAAAAAAAGAATGCGCCTGTTGTTGTGGAATGCGCTGTTAGCGACGCTTCTATCCTGCATATTTTTATACATGAGCGGCCTTTCCTATCTTGGCTTATGCATCATCTTATTTATCTTCGGTATGGCCTCCAGCGCGCAGATCTTAACTTTCGCGATGGGCCGTGATATCTGCACCGTTCACACCACCGGCATGGCCATGGCGTTTATTAATTTTCTAGTCATGATCAGTGGCATGTTCATGCAAAGCGGCGTAGGTAAGTTGCTAGATTTAAGCTGGTCCGGTCACATGGCAAATGGCTTGCGTGTTTACACCTCCAGCGATTACCAGCACGCGATGGTCGTCGTGCCCGTGAGTTTGCTTATTTCGGCGATTATTGCGTTAGTTACAAAAGACCGCGAGCTAAAATTGGTAGATTAGTGTATAATGAACTTCATAAAAATTTGATTTTAGGGGTTTGTGATGTCTAAATTACGTTTGATTGTTTCTGCTTGTTTGGCAGTCGT
>CAXNIG010000049.1:0-6104 GCA_964202445.1 Pseudomonadota bacterium | reverse complement strand
TATTCGGGCTTAGATGTTCAAGGGATGATGCGAAATTTAGAGATTGTGCATCAGCATTTAGAAAAAGTAGTGGCTTGTATGCCTAACCCAGACTCGGATTTGGCCGACAAAATAGAGTTATGTCCCGAGCGTACGGAGAATAAAAGGTTTTGTCATGAAAAATTGCAGAGTATAATAAGGGCTAAACGCATGTTTGCTAAAGCTTTAGCCCGCTTGAAGGAAGAGGGGGCGGAAGTGGTATGGCCGCCTGAATTCCCTAAAAAATTGCTTCCAGAAGAACTGAGTAAGCGTTATCAATTACGTGGCATGATTGCTGGAGTTAAAGCAGAAATTAGCAAATTAGATGCTCATGTAAGAGATGCAATGATAAGAAAAGCAGCAGAGATAGATGCGATTGCAGGGGCCTGCAAAGACACGGGCATGCTTAAAGAGCAGCTTGCGGTTAAGGCAGAAGCGATTGCAATGATTCAAGATGAGCGCAGTCAATTACAATGTCGGATTGACGAGGCAAGGCAACGCTTAGCGGCAGCTAAACGAGAGGCTCTAACTTTTAAGACTATGGGGCCATCAGTGGCAGGAGGTTTAAGTGCAGAGCTTTAGTGATGATAGTCAGCAGATTGAGCAATATAAAATAGCCCTTCAAGGATATGCGTTTGCTTTAGCCCAGCTTGCAGATTTGTATCAAAATTCGGATCCTGAAGTTTTACTTGATTTGCAGATGAAGCTTCGAGCGTTGGAAGACAAAGTCACAGAGCTGGGTGCTCTGGAAGATGTAGAGGGGATGCTGGCTGAAAAAAATCGTGTGGCAGACGAGTTGGTGGCAGCGCAAGAGTGTTTAGATCGTCTTTTAACTGATGGAGAAGATGAGCGTCTACGGACTGAACTTGCGGCATTGGAAGCAGAGCTCATTCCATTGGAAAAACAAAACAAGCTAGATGCTTTGAGTTTAGAGAATCAAGAGTTACAAAAGCAGATTGCTATTTTAGAGCAACGTTTGCAGCGCCAACTAAACGCTTCTCAGGTGCGGGAGAAAGCTGCAGCTACAGCCATTGCGAGCTTGACTGAAAAAGAGGGGCAACTTAAAGTGCAAATTTCTGCACTCGAGCGTCAGCTGACCGCTGCAGCAATAAAATTAGAAGAAGGTGATGCGCGTTTCACGGAGATGAAGGCACATTGTGGTCGTCTTGAATCCCAAATGAGTATCTTGGCTACAGAGTCTGTTGCTAAAGATGCGATGATTAGGGATTTGACTGAGCAGATTGTGCAGCTTAAAGCGCACATTGCTGAAATTGAGCGTGGTTTTGAAGAAAGACAAAAAGTATTTCAAGCCAAGCTGCAGGCTTGTTTTGATCCCGAATCAGGGCAATATGCACAAGGCTTTACTGCTGGAAAAAGT
This sequence comes from Pseudomonadota bacterium, assembly GCA_964202445.1. Classification (GTDB taxonomy): domain Bacteria; phylum Pseudomonadota; class Gammaproteobacteria; order Francisellales; family CACEW01; genus JAJZUD01. Next base: position 4,708 of record CAXNIG010000049.1, on the reverse strand, counting down.
GTTGGAGATGAGCGTGTGCGAGAGGCATCTGCATTGCATGCTCATCTGCAAGCTGAGAACGCTTATTTAGTTAGCGAAGTTATGGGGTTGCGTGCGCGGCTTGAGTTTATGGGGCCACCAGTAGCCCCAACACCATTCCCAGCACCATTCTATTATGTTGCAGGTAGGCATTACTCACATGGGCCAAGTCAAGCCCCTCATTAGGATTTAGGCCTGTTATGAGCTTCAGTTATTCTTCAATTTTATGATGGACTTTAGCGATATAGCTATACATCGTGGGGACGATAAATAGGGTGAAGCAGGTGCCGATGGTCATGCCGCTGGCGATGACTAAGCCAACATCAAAACGGCTCACTGCTCCGGCGCCACTGGCTAAAATTAATGGAACAACACCAAAGACCATAGCAAAAGTGGTCATTAAAATTGGGCGTAGTCGAATAGTTGCGGATTCAATAATGGCTTCATGAGGTGGGGTGCCTTGTTCCTGCAGTTTATTGGCAAACTCGACCATTAAAATGCCATGTTTACTGATTAAACCAATGAGGGTGATCAGCCCAACCTGAGTATAAATATTAATGGTTGCAGCACCGAGATACAGGGGAATTAATGCCCCGCAGATCGACATGGGTACGCTGACCAAAACAATTAAAGGATCGCGGAAGCTTTCGAATTGCGCCGCTAAGACTAGATAGATGATAATCAGGGCGAGCATAAAGGCGTAGACCATGCTGTCGCCTTCCTGAATAAATTGCAGAGACTGCCCCGCATAGTTGATATTCATCTCTTTGGGCAAGACGCTGCCTGCATTGGCAGTGAGATAATCTAATCCTTGGCCGACGGTGACTCCCGGCATTAGCATTCCTTGAATGGTGACGGAGTTCAGCTGATTAAACTGATTCAGCGTTGAGGGTTGAACACTGGTTGTGTAGGTCACAAAAGTCGACAGTGGCATCATTTGTCCCGATGCATTTTTGACATAAATTTGATTGAGTTGTTGGGAGGTTTGACGTAGATCATCTTGAACTTGAGGAATCACTTGATAGGAATATCCCCCCAGGCTAAACCAATTAGAATAGTTGTCACTGAGCATAGCACTCAAGGCGCTGGCAATCTCGCTCATCGAAACATTGAGCATGGCGGCTTTATCTCGATCGATATGAATATCGAGCTCAGGCTGATCAAACATGACATCGGTATTTAAGAAAATAAACAAGCCACTATTATAAGCATTGGTGATGATGGTGTTGGCATAACTATAAATATCTGCCTGTGATTGGGTGGAAGTAATCACAAATTGGATGGGCGTACCTTGCACGCCAGGTAAAGGTGGGTTCAAAGCAGAATATAATTGAATTCCCGGCACGGCAGCAAGTTGTTGTTGCAGAACGGGTAAAATTTTCATGGTTGTTTGGCTGCGATCTCCCCAGGGTTTGTAGATGGTTCCTGCTAATAAATTGTTAGTGGATGGAAAGCCATCGACGGTAAATGTATTCGCAGCGCCATTGCTGGCTGCCAAAATGGTATTGATTTGTTTATTGAATTGAGTGATGTAGTTTAGGTTGGCAGCAGTGGGTGCATTGCCGAAGACCATGATGTAACCTTGATCTTCAAAAGGTGCGAGCTCTTTTTTAGTTTCCATAAACAAAAATGCACAGCTGGCTAAAACAACTGCGCCTACAAGTAAGACAATTTGGCGATAATTTAATACAGCGGTTAAGCGGCGACGATAGGCTTCACGGATCTTGATAAAAATGCGATCTATTTTTTTAACGAGGGGCGCTTCAACCACGCTGCGATTAATGATTTTAGAGCAGAGCATGGGGGACAGCGTCAAGGCGATAATGCCGGATAAAATCACTGTGCCTGCCAAGGTAAAGGCAAACTCTTTGAAAAGAGAGCCGGTAATTCCGCCTAAAAATCCAATCGGCGCATAGACTGCAGCTAAAGTGGTGGTCATGACGATGACGGGGTTGGCAATTTCACGCGCACCTAAGAGGGCGGCATCGAGGGGTGTTTTGCCTTCTTCGATATGGCGATAAATATTTTCCAGAACTACAATGGCATCGTCCACAACCAAGCCAATGGCCAGAACCATCGCAAGCAGGGTTAATAAATTGAGCGAGAAATTTAAGGCCAGCATAATAAAACACACCCCAATTAAAGACAGGGGAATGGTAATGACCGGAATGAGTACCGAACGCAGTGCACCTAAAAAGAGGAAAATGACTACAATGACAATCAGTGTGGCCTCTAGAATTGTGCTAATAACATCATCAATAGAAGCCTGAATGTAGTCTGTGCTGTTATAGACAACTTGAATTTTAAGACCAGGAGGGGCCGAAATGCCAATATCTGGAAGGTTTTGAATCACCCGATCAATGACGGTTAAAGGGTTGGCCCCATCGGCAACAAACATGCCGGCAAAAACCGCGGGCTGGCCATTAAAATACACTTGAGAATTGTAGCTTTGTGAGCCTAACTCTGCATAGCCAATGTCTTTGATGCGAATTAAACTGCCATTTTGATTGGAAATCACCATATCATTAAATTGGCTGGCAAGATTTAAATCAGTGTCGGCTTGAATTTGCACATAGAGATAGTCGGATTTCAGCTGGCCCGCTGCAGCCTGCACATTCTGTGCTTGCAGTGCTGTAAACACATCATTTGCAGTGATGCCGAGCTTCGCCATTTTGTAAGAATTAAGCCAAATACGCATGGAGTATTGCTGGTTCCCCATGATGTCGACGCTAGAGAGGCCCCCCAGGGCATTGACTTTAGGGGTAAAGACATTGGCAATATAAGCTGAAATCTGCTGGGTGGAGAGCGTATTGCTATTAAACCCTACAATTATATCAGGAAAAGTATTGCCAGTTGATTTTTGAATAGTTGGAGATTGGGCGGCTTTAGGGAGTTCGTTGAGGACTGCATTCACCTTGCCGGTAATGTCGGTCATGGCCTCGTTGGGATCGTAATTGAGGGTGATGTAAGCTGTAATGGTGCTTTGACCCATAATGCTCGACGAGGTCATGTAATCAATACCATTTGCACTACCAATCGAGGCTTCAAGCGGTGTGGTAATAAAGCCTTGAACATTTTGAGCGCTGGAGCCAGGATAAGCAGTAGTGACCGTAATCGTGGTATTGGTCATGGTAGGATATTGTTGCAAGGGCAACATAAAAATAGAGCTGAGCCCCATCAATAAAAGCATTAAGCTCACGACACTGGCAAGAACGGGTCGTCTAATAAAAATATCCGTAAATCGTGCTGACATATAGTTAAGGCCTATGATTGAGTGGAATGAATAACAACTTTAACTGGATTATTATTTTGCAGTTTGATTTGACCGTCGACAACTACTTGGTCTCCTGTTTTTAATCCATCCAAAATTTGTACCAGATTGTTTTCTTGATCTCCCGGTGTGACAGCAACTTGAGTGGCGATCACATTCGGTTTGCCTTGTTTATCTTTCGACGGCATGATCACAAATACAGTATTGCCGTACAAGCTATAGTTAACCGCTTGTTGTGGTACTGCAATAACTTTGCCGTGTTGCGGCAGCAATACATCCACATTCGCTTGCATGCCTGGTAGCATCAAAGCTTTGGGATTCGTATTAGGAGCAGTGGCTTGCACCGTAATCGATTTTGTATTGTCAGCGACTTGGGCATCAAAGGCGGTGATTTTGGCTTTAAATGTCACACCAGGGAAAGTATCAATCGTGAGGCGAACAGGCTGACCCACATGCAATTGGGTAAGAAATTGCTCAGGCACTTGAAAGTTAATATACATGGGGTTAATGCTTTGGATATTGGTCACCATAGTGCCTGCATTAAGATATTGGCCAATACTAATATCGCGAATCCCGACACGTCCAGAAAAGGGAGCCACAATATATTTTTGACCCAGCAGGGCCTCTTCTTGGCTCAGGCTAGCGTTTGCTTGGCCATAATTAGAAGCGGTTTGGTCCAAATCCTGAGCGGACACTACACCTTGATGAAACAATGTTTTATAACGTGCATATGTTTGTTGATCATATTGCGCCAAAGCCCGTGCTTGATTCACTTGAGCCTGCAATACATCGGTGTCCAAAATAACCAAGACTTGGTTTTTTTTGACAATATCCCCGGAATTAAACAAAATTTTAGTGACCATCCCAGACACAATGGGACTAACCGCCGTACCCTGAACCGCTTGCACCGCCCCAACCGTATTATAAGTAGGGCTCCAATCAACGGGATTAAGGGTTAAAGTATTGACCGTAATCGGTGGTGGAGTATAGTTTTTGATATATTGCTTAATAAAATAGTCAGTAATAAAGTGATAGGCCACCAGCCCACCAAACACCACAAAAAGAATCACCCCAACAATAATAAAGCGTTTTTTCATAATCTATGTTTCAAAAGGCCAGTAATGCTTCATTCTAGTTGATTTTTTTTCGCTTGGCTAGTGCTTCAATGAGTAAGCGCCACCAGAGCTTTAAACGGATGCTGTTGCTGCGGCTTTTGAATCTTTAGGGCCGCCCCACTCCACTCCACTGTAGCCGTAGCATAAAAGCCTGATCCGCCGCCTGCAGCACTAGCTGATCCACCGCCGCCTTCTGAAGGTTCAAAGGTCCTTTGCCTTTTTCTTCCGTATTCATTAGAGCCATCTGCACTATGGATTTGTAAAACCACAGCCTCTATTGCAGCTATGATATTCTTTTTAAGTT
>CAXNIG010000048.1:0-6215 GCA_964202445.1 Pseudomonadota bacterium | reverse complement strand
TTCCGACTGTATTAAGTCTGTTGCTTATGACATTCATTGCTGTCCCATTTTCATCCTGGGCCGGCAAAGATCTGGGGGAGAATATTTTCAGTCTATTTGTTGGAAGGATGATTGCCTTGGTTGCATCTGACTTGGTTGAGGTAAAGCGTTTCTTCTCGCATCATCGGGCGGATGTTCGTCTCTGTGATGAGGCGAAGGGTGTGCACATATCTGAAGGGCGCTCGGCAAGTAGCTGTTGTTTTCGCCTGATGCAGCAAAGTGGTAAGGGATCCGTTGAAGCTGCGCATGATCCTTTATAACTAATTTTGTTGAGGATTATTATGGGGCTGAGATTGTAAGCATGTAGCCCTTGCTTTCCCATTTTCTGTTTTATTTATGCAATTGATTGTTGTGGGCTCTTATGTGAGCCTTGGTTGTCTGAAATTGCAATAAAATAAATTATACGAATATTTTATTCAAAAATAGCTTGACCTAGCTTTTTATATAAAGTATATTATATTCATTGTTGTGTTTGATATATAAAGTTATGTAGTTGTGAAATCTTGTATTGATAGGATGAATAGGTTTATTTGACGACAGTTTATAAATAGTGCTATAGTGGTAATGCAAAAAATAATCAGTATCGTGCATAAAAAGTGAATTTACATATTGTCACGGAGAGAGTAGAGGTAAGTATGATGAATACAAGAAAGAGAGTCCCCAGATCGTCTGATGAAATAAAGATCTTGAATCTTGACGGGCAATGCATGTCTGATTTGCTATGGGAGCAAGTAAAGTTACAGCCAAATAATGTAGCAGTTACCTGTAATGACAGCAGCTTAACTTATAGCGAATTAGCAGAGCATAGCATGGGGGTGGCGCTCCATTTGCAGTATTTGAGCGTTGCTCCAGATGAATGCGTGGGACTTTTTGTTGAGCCATCAATTGATTTGATGATTGGGGCCTGGGGCATCTTAACCTCGGGCAGTGCATATTTACCCCTATCTCCAGAGTATCCAGAAGAGCGCCTGAAATATATGATCGAAGACAGCGGCGTCAGAGTTATTTTTGCTCAAGAAGAATTAAAGGAAAAATTATCGCAGCTCGCGCCACCCTATGTTCAGGTAATCACCCTAAAAGAGGTAAAGTCTTTTCAAGCATCTTGCCACGAGGAATTAAAAAAGAATGTACACCCACATAATCTCGCCTATATCATCTACACTTCTGGCAGCACTGGAAAGCCTAAAGGAGTGATGATTGAGCATCGCAGCATTGTTAATCAAATGCAATGGCTGCAAAACACATTCCACCTGAATCATCAAAGTGTCATTTTGCAAAAAACTCCAATGAGTTTTGATGCGGCTCAATGGGAAATTCTAGCCTTAAGTTGTGGCAGCCGCGTAGTCATGAGCCATCCTGGAGCATATAAAAATCCTGGACAATTGATTGAAACGATCATTAAGCATGGCGTGACAATCCTGCAGTGCGTTCCCACGCTGTTACAGGCATTGTTAGATACGGATGAATTTCATCATTGCAAAACGCTAACTCAGATTTTTAGCGGTGGAGAAGCTCTTTCTAAACATCTCGCACTAGAGTGCACCCAAAAAATGCCCAACTCTAGTTTGGTCAATTTGTACGGACCTACTGAATGCACGATTAATACATCTGCTTTAAGTGTTGACGCCCGTTCAATCGAAGAGAGCTCTGGTACAATTTCTATCGGAAAAGCAATAGACAATATGCAGTATTATATATTGAATGATCAGTTGTCACCTGTGGCAGAGGGTGAAATAGGTGAGCTCCACATTGACGGTGCTGGACTGGCCAGAGGGTATCTTGGACAGCCCAAGCTAACTTCGGAAAAATTTATTGCAAATCCATTTGACTCTGCCCAGTCTAAGCTATACAAAACTGGAGATTTAGCCTATTGGAATGCTGATGGTTCCGTTCAATATGCGGGCAGAGCAGATAGTCAGGTAAAGCTCCGAGGTTTTCGGATTGAGCTAGATGAAATAAAATCATCCATTGAATCGCATGATTGGGTAAAAAGCTCCGCGGTTATTTTGAAAAATGACCCCTATACAGGCTATCAAAATCTTATTGCCTTTATTGAGTTGAATTCTAAAGAGGCTGCATTGATGGATCAGGGTAATCATGATTCTCATCATCAATCCAAGACCAGTAAGGCACAAGTTATAATGCAGCTTGCTGGCAAAGGGCTTAGGGAGCAAATAGATTTTCCTGAAAAATATGTAGTTAATTTGCCCGGCAGCACTCCCACAAAAAAGCAAACACAAAAGGTGTTTGCGCGCAAATCTTATCGCTTCTTTGAGGGGGGCGATGTCACAAAAGACGATATTTTACAGTTGTTGAACGCCAAAATGAGCAACGCTCCTTTTTGTACAATAGAACAACTTAGCCATGCTGATTTTGGAGAGGTCCTAAGATATTTTGGTCAATACATAAGTGAAGAGCGATTGCTGCCAAAATATGGTTATGCATCACCAGGAGCCTTGTATGCAACTCAAATGTACTTAGAGCTGAGCAATGTGCAGGATTTAAAATCTGGGTACTATTACTATCACCCTGTTCACCATCAACTGATTCTGATTCAAGGCAAAGTTGATTCCGGAAAGGCTGAAATTAAGCTACATTTTATAGGCAAAAAAAGTGCTATCGAGCCTATTTATAAAAATAATATTCAAGAGGTGCTGGAAATCGAAACGGGTCATATGGTCGGGTTGTTTGAGGAAACTTTGCCTGAATATGGTTTAAGCATCAAAGCCTGTGAATATAAACCTGCAGTAAAAGATTGCCTAGATATTGCTGTTGAAGATTTTTATTTGGGGTCATTCCGACTGATGCCTGGTAAAGAACAGCTGATGGATGATTCGGTAGATATTTATGTTCAAGTGCACCCTGGACAAATACCTGATTTGAAAGCGGGACAATATCAATATAAAAATGGCAATCTTGAATTCCTTTCAGACAAAATCATTTTGCGTAAAGACGTTATTGCAATTAACCAAGCTGTTTATGATCGATCTTCTTTTGGCATTACAGTGGTCAGCAAAAAAAGCAACGACTGGATGAGTTATATTCACCTTGGAAGAAAGCTACAAAAATTACAAATGAACGACTTGGGCATTGGCTTTATGTCTTCTGGATATAGCTCAAAAACAGGGCATGATTTGCCTTCTGCAAAAGTGATCAAAAATATTTTGAATGCGGATGTGGAAGCTTCTTATTTTTTCATCGGTGGACGGGTAAGTCCTGAACAAATTTGTAGTCAGGGAATGAAGGAAGATACCGTGCATATGAAAGGGCCAGCAGAAATGATCAAGGATGATTTGGTTAATTTTCTGCCTGACTATATGCTGCCGAATCAGGTCATCGTTTTGGACCAAATGCCACTTACAGTCAATGGCAAAATAGATTTTCAAGCGCTGAAAAACAAACAGGTTGATCTCGTTCGACGTGAATATATCGCCCCCAGAACTGAAATCGAGCAAAAAATTTGCAATATCTGGAAACGTGAGATCAAGAAACAAGATATTTCAATCAACGATAATTTTTTTGAGCTTGGAGGCAATTCTCTCATTGCGGTTAGTTTAATTAATAGGATTAACAAAGAGCTGGGACTATCCCTGTCGTTGCAGGTATTATTTGAGGCACCTACTGTTGAAAAGCTGGCGCGCAAAGCAGGTGACGACAGTATTGATGATTCCTCGCGTTTAATCCGCTTGCAGCCCAAAGGTAATAAAAAGCCTGTTTATTGCTGGCCGGGATTGGGCGGCTATTGTATGAACTTAAGATTGCTTGCAGAGAAAGTGGGTGCAGATCAACCTTTTTATGGGATTCAAGCCCATGGCATTAATAAAGGTGAACTACCCTATTCGACTATTAAGGACATGGCTGCAGCAGATATAAGAATGATTAAAAAAATCCAACCTGTGGGGCCATATACTTTGTGGGGTTACTCTTTTGGCGCTAAAGTTGCATTCGAAGCAGCCTATCAATTGGAGCAATCTGGTGAAAAAGTAGAAAATTTATTTTTGATTGCACCAGGCTCACCCAAAATTCAAGGCATAGCAAAGCTAGATAACAACGATCAACCCGGTTATGACAATAAAATATATTTAACCATTTTATATTCCGTGTTCATGGGTGGAATTACTGGACGTGCACTGGATAAATGCCTTGAGCTTGTCAATGATGAAGCCAGCTTTGTGGAATATATTATGGCTCAAAATGATCAGCTTGACTCAGACTTGGTCAAGCGCATTATCAATATTGTCTCAATAACCTATGGCTTTAGAGACTCAGGAAATGATATAGAGGAACGACAAATTGCAGCGCCGATTACCATTTTTAAAGCCAAGGGCGATAAAAGTTCTTTTATTGAAAGTGGCAATGAATTTGCATCCATGACTTACCTGACATCAAGATTAAATGTAGACCATTATAGTATATTGAAAAATCCCAATATCGAGGAGTTGGTAAAAATGATAAAATTGCAAAGCACGCATATCTTTGGGGGGAGGCATGGGGAAATTATGGTGGAGAGTCCTCCTGATTCGACAAGCAAAATCAAATATGACTTCCCTTATGATCAGCCCATATTTAATGGTTCAGTGACATATTTTAGTAAGGAGCTTAGCTCATGATAGGTAGTAGAGTACATAATATAGTAAAAAAAGGAGTGAATATGATGATGAAACGTGAAATAGATAAATTGGCCTGGTTGCACATACAGGATAAGCAGTTATTGGTTGCGCGATCCAGAGGGCAAGATACTTATTATATCCCGGGCGGAAAACGAGAGCTTGGAGAATCTGATCAACAGGCTCTAGTTCGCGAAATTAAAGAAGAATTATCTGTAGACCTTGTTGCAGGAACAATACGACCTGCTGGCATATTCACAGCCCCAGCACATGGCAAACCAGAAGGTACAGTAGTTAAAATGAGCTGTTATTTTGGAGATTTTACAGGAGAAATCGCGGCAGCCTCTGAAATTGAAGAAGTGACCTGGTTAAGTCCTGCAAATGAAATGAGATGTTCTGCAGCTACCAGAATGATTATTGATTGGCTTAGAGCTGAAGGTCTGATTGAATCTTTTGGAAGAGGGGTTGCCAGTGAGGCTGTGACGGCTTCTGCATCAGAATCTACAGGGCTTGAGACGTATAAATGGATTTTGTTTGATGCTGATAATACATTATTTCACTTCGATGATTTTAGAGGTTTGCAATTGATGTTTTCTCGTTTGGGTGTGGATTTTACCAAAACGGATCATCAAGACTATCATGCGATTAACAAGCCATTGTGGACGGAGTATCAAGATGGAAAAATCACAGCGCAAGAGCTGCAACATCGTCGTTTTATAGCCTGGGCGGATAAGTTAGGAACTTCGGCAATCGATTTAAATAATCAATTTTTGGCGGCAATGGCAGAAACTTGTCCTCCATTAGACGGTGCTGTCAGTTTGCTCACCGCGCTGAGAGGCAAGGCGAAAGTAGGGATTATCACAAATGGGTTTATTGCCCTCCACCAGGCTCGCCTTGAGTATACAGGCCTTAAAGACCATATTGACCTGCTTGTGGTGTCAGAAGAAGTGGGAATCGCAAAACCAGATAAACGTATTTTTGATCATGCATTTGCTCGTATGGGTCATCCTGCCCGAGAACACGTATTAATGGTAGGTGATACTCCTGAATCTGATATCAGAGGCGGGATTAACGCGGGCATCGATACATGCTGGTTAAACGTGACTAGAAAACCCGCTCCAGAAGGCATTGTTCCTCGCTATGAAGTCTCTTCCTTGGCGGAGCTCGAAAGTTTTTTGTTAAGAAGGGCTCCAGCAGCTGATATGTCTGGTGGAGCCGTTGCAGCAGCAGGCGCAGCATATGCGGAAAGCATGACGACTTCAGTGTGGATGGGGCATGCAGCAACGACCTTGGACACAACCCCGTCACCTCAATAAACCACAGGAGGTTAAAATGCCACACGTTAATATTAAGCACTTCCCATCGCTAAGTAAGGATCAGCAGACAGAGTTAGCGATTGCATTGACGCAAGTCATTACAAATATTGTTCACTGTGATGAAGGCGCAGTTTCAATTGCGCTGGAGCCTATTGAAAAAGAGCTCTGGAATGAGCAAGTCTACATCCCAGAAATTATAAATCGAAGGGAATTATTGTGTAAAACCCCTACTTATTAATCTATCAGGAGAGAG
>CAXNIG010000047.1:0-6307 GCA_964202445.1 Pseudomonadota bacterium | reverse complement strand
CAAAAACGCAGCAATCTTGCCCTTTCTCTCGATGTCACGACCAAAGCCGAGTTTTTAAAATGGGCGGATGTATTAGGGCCAGAAATTTGCGTTCTCAAAAGCCATATCGACATGATTGAAGATTTTGATATGGACATGATTACTCAATTGCAGGTCTTAGCTCACAAGCATCAATTTTTACTCTTTGAAGATCGTAAATTTGCGGATATCGGCGAGACGGTCAAACATCAATTTTCCAAATGCGTTTTCCGCACCCGCGACTGGGCCGACATCATCAATGCCCATGGCGTGGCAGGCCCTGGCATTATTGAAAGCCTACAATCAGTGGCCAGACCAGACACCGGCTTATTAATGATTGCACAACTCAGTTCAAAGCATAATTTGCTTAGTCCAGAGGTAACAAAAACGATTGTCTCCTGGGCCGAGCAGCATCCTGATTTTGTAATGGGCTTTATTGCGCAGCAACGCCTAGCCTCACAGCATGATTTTATCTACATGACTCCAGGCGTACATCTCGATAAAACGGGTGATGGCAAAGATCAGCAATACCGTACTCCAGAACAAGCGATTGTCCGAGATGGCTGCGATATTATTATTGTCGGACGCGCGATTTATGGCGACGCTAATCCACTTCAACAAGCACAGCGTTATCGTGAAGCCGCTTGGCAAGCTTTGGAAAAACGCTGATGTGGTATCGCCTACTTCGACCCTGCTTATTTTTATTGCCCCCTGAAGTTGCACATACCCTCACCTTAACGGCTTTAAAATACTGGCCTTTTTCGCAAAAAATCCCAGATTCACCAAAAACAGTGTGGGGCCTGGTTTTTAAAAATCCCATTGGCGTTGCAGCCGGTCTGGACAAAAACGGCGAATACATTGATGCGCTTGCTAAACTAGGCTTTGGTTTTATTGAAATTGGCACCGTTACGCCTAAACCCCAAATCGGCAACCCCAAGCCACGCTTATTTCGCCTGCCCAAATCACAGGCCTTAATTAATCGTATGGGTTTTAATAATCACGGCATTGATGTGCTGATTGCGAATGTTAAAAAAGCCAAATACCGCGGAATTCTGGGTATTAATATCGGCAAAAATGCCAGCACACCCATCGAAAATGCACTCGATGACTATTTGATTTGCCTAAAAAAAGCCTATCCCTATGCAAGCTATATCACCATTAACATCTCATCACCCAATACTACGGGCCTGCGCGATTTACAACATGGTGAATTTCTCGATCATTTGCTTGCAGGCTTAAAAGCAGAGCAAAAACAATTGGCTCAACAACACCAACGCAAAGTGCCCTTGCTTGTCAAAATCTCGCCTGATTTAACCGATGCTGAATTAAAAGACCTGGCTGCAGCTTTACAACGCCATCAAATTGATGGGGCTATCGCCACGAATACCACAATCTCACGCGAAGGCGTCAACTCGCAAGAATCAGGCGGCCTAAGCGGTCAACCTTTAAATGCGCGCAGCACCGCAGTTTTAAAAGCGCTGCATCAAGCATTAGAGGGCAAAATTCCCCTCATTGGTTCAGGGGGAATTATGAGTGCGGCAGATATAAGTGCCAAATTTGCAGCAGGAGCGGATTTGGTTCAGCTGTATACCGGCTTAATCTACCCAGTCAGATTAATTAAATCTGCAACTTATTGAGTGTTTCACCGCCAAAAAAATAGTTTTTTCAATCTATTTTTTTGGCTATTTTTTTGGCAACATGATCGCCGCACAAATTTTTTAAGAACTTACAGCGGGAATTTGTAAGTGAGCCCCAAAGTGACAATATTTTGAGTCATAGGAGAAATATTTGTCGAACTATTATTGAGATTATCGTAATTATCTCCAAAAGTATGCTCATACTGGAAGGCCAGATTCAAGTTTTGGGTAAATAAATAACCTGCACCCACTGCCAATGCAGGAATCACGGCCGAGTTATTTCCGGATACCACTACACTGGTCCCCAATAAGGAGTATGAACCACTGCCATCCGTCACCTGATAAATGCCACCGACTTTACCAAATACATTCCACCCACTCGGCATCACATAAGTACCGGTCAACATCAGCTGGATGCCCCAGTTTTTCAAAGTTTGATTGCCAGATGCATCGCCAATGGTTTCTGCATACTTATTTTGGCCCATGTACAAGTAACCCAATTCAACACCGGTCATCCAATTCTGCGTCAGTGCGTAATCATAACCAACAGTTGCACCGGCTACATAATTTTGCGGTGTTTCAGAATAAGAGTAAGAGCCTAGTGTAAAGTCATTGTTCGAAATATCTGGAGCATCTGCAAATGACCAACCCGCTTGACCAGTCACATAAACGCCAGACTCTGCAGTGATACCATCTGCAAAAGCAAAACCGCTTATACCACATGCAACAACTGTTGCAATCGCTATTTTATTAATACGCATTACTTATCTCCTTAGTGAGTAGACGACTCTTTCAACTCTACCAAAAGATTTCATTGCACTCAACTTTTTTATGATAGCGTCATTAATAAAAGCTGTAAAACCACGCAATGCCTTGACAAAACAATGATTTTTTTGATAGAGTTTAAAGGATGAAACAAAAATTGCCCCCTACTATTGCATTCCAAGGACGGCCAGGTGCTTATTCTGAACAAGCCATTCGCGAGTTCTTTCCTACTGCGCTCAGCCTACCCTGCCATAGCTTTGAGAATATTCTTGATGCGGTCAAACGCGGTGAGGTAACTTTTGCCATGCTTCCCGTCGAAAACACACTAGGAGGCACGGTTATACCCGCCTGCCAGGCTTTATTTGCCAGCGGCCTTGCTCCGATTCAAGAAGTCATTTTACCCATTCACCATTTTTTAATGGCCCCACCTGGCGTAGGCCCCATTCAAATCGCACTATCTCACCCTCAAGCATTGGCGCAATGCCAAAATTATTTACACAATCAGCATATTCAAGCCGAAGCGTTTTATGACACCGCAGGTGCAGCAGAATCCCTCGCTAAAACGCCACGCCCCAATACAGCAGCAATTGCCAGTCAAGTGGCTGCAGAGCATTATGGCCTGGATATTTTAGACCGCTTGATTGAAGATGAGGCCTTTAATCAAACCCGCTTTTTGCTGATTGCCAAAGAGCCAGACGTTTTTCAAGAAGGACATGCATACAAAACCTCCCTACAATTCACCCTCCCCAACCAACCTAATGCCCTAGCCAAGGTACTGAATCTATTTGGCGAAGCCAACCTAAATTTATCTAAAATTGAATCTCATCCCACACGCAAAGCCGCCTGGGAATACTCTTTCTTTTTGGATGTCATGGGCCATCATCACGCTTTAGCAAGCACTCTACAAGCATTAAACCGATTAACACATGAATTACATTGCTTAAACTCTTACCGACTTCAAAAATAAAATGCACCTTGCTATTTAAAAAATGGATAAGTATAATAAAAACATGAAAATAAATTTAATATAATATATGTTTTTAAAAATTCTAAGTGAAGACCCAGAAATTTCAATGCCTCTCATTATTACTACAGTGATAGCAACACTGAAGTGGCCAACCCCAGAAAGCCCCATTGCCCCCCTAAGCCATTTAGAAAATACTGTACTCAGATTGTTTATAGCAAGCCATTTAGGCCGCATCACACGGGACAATAGTGACGGAGCCCCATATTTTAAAGTAGATTTACGTATCGAAATCGAACAAGCTGCTCTATTTTTTGAGACTATATCTAAAGCGCTCGAAGAAAAAACCCCGATAGCAGATATTTGCACTCCTCAAGGCTTTCAAAAATACAGCCTTCCTCATCTACAACATGTTTTTACAGAGAAATACAAATTACACCAAGGCAGTTGCGCCTCGCCCCCATAATGATGAAGCTCACACTTAAAATCATCTTGACAAAATAGCATTTTTTTTGATAAACTGCCGAGCATGAAACGCACGATCATGCAACCCAACACGCGGAATCACTCATAGGGAAGACATGTCAAAATCAAGTAGCCGTTGGCTGAAAGAGCACTTTAATGACCCCTATGTTAAAAAATCCTGGCAGGATGGGTATCGCTCTCGCGCGGCATATAAGCTGATTGAGCTACAAAACAAATATCGTTTCATCAAACCCAATATGCGCGTGGTTGATCTGGGTGCTGCGCCAGGCAGTTGGTCGCAAGTTGCAGTGCAACATATCGGCAAACGCGGACAGCTCATCGCCTTAGATTTGCTCGAGATTGACCCCATTCCCAATGTTATTTTTTTGCAAGGCGACTTTACCGAAACTGCAGCCTATGATCAATTGCTCGAAACGCTGGGGGCAGAACCTGCCAATCTCATTTTATCAGACATGGCGCCTAATATGAGTGGCCACAAAACGGCTGATCAAATTAATGCACTCCATCTTGCCGAACTGGCATATGATTTTGCCAAAAAAACGCTTGCCCCAGGAGGACACTTTGTCAGCAAAATCTTTCAAGGGCCAGGCTTGGATATTTTGATTAAACAAGCTAAAATGGAATTTACCAAAGTCCACTTGTGCAAACCAGATGCTTCGCGAGACCGCTCTCCAGAGCATTTTTTAGTTTGCCTTGATCTTAAAAAAGGAGCCGCATGAACCCCTTAAACGCTCTCTCTCCGCTCGATGGCCGCTATGCCAAGAATACTGAAGCGCTTGCTGCTTATTTTTCTGAAAGCGCACTCATGCGGTATCGTACTCAAGTTGAAATTGAATGGCTCCTTGCCATGCCCGGCGCCTCTTTTAATCCAGCAGAAACACAAGCACTTCGGGCCATTTACATCCAATTCACCGATGAGGATGCCCGCGCAATCAAAGCGTTTGAACGCGAGACCAACCACGACGTCAAAGCGGTCGAGTATTTTCTGCGAGAACGCGCGCCCCACGTTAAAGCCGCACTCTGGCATTTTGGCTGTACCTCTGAGGACATCAACAATCTAGCTTATGCCCTCATGATTCAAGCTGCTTTAAAGCAGCTGATGATTCCACAACTTCAACAACTCATACATCAACTTGACAAAAAAGCACAAGCCTATCGCGCTATCCCAATGCTCTCGCGCACTCACGGGCAAGCGGCCAGTCCCACGACACTGGGCAAGGAATTTGCTAATTTTGTCTATCGTTTAAAACGCCAACTCACAGGCTTGCAGAATCAAACTATTTTAGGCAAGTTTCACGGCGCGGTCGGCAACTTTAATGCACATATCATTGCCAAACCGGAAATCAATTGGCCTGAGGTCGCTCAAAAATTTGTTGAAAGCTTAGGCCTCTGCTTTAATCCAATGGTCACCCAAATCGAACCGCATGATTACATCGCTGAAATCAGCCACACTTTTGCGCGGATCAATACTATTCTCATCGGTTTTGCACGCGATCTCTGGACTTATATCAGCCTGGATTATTTCAAATTGAATGTTGTACAAACTGAGGTCGGCTCCTCCACCATGCCACACAAAGTGAACCCCATTGATTTTGAAAATGCTGAAGGCAATTTAGGCCTAGCCAATGCCTTATGGATTCATTTTGCCGAAAAATTACCAATCTCACGCCTGCAACGAGATCTCAGCGATTCCACTGTCATGCGCAATATCGGCAGTGCATTCGCTTATTCCAGCCTAGCGTATCGCGCGCTTGAAAAAGGCATTGGCAAAATCAATCCACATCTTCCGGCTTTAGAAAAAGATTTAAACGAGCGTTACGAAGTCCTCACCGAAGCTATCCAAATGGTTCTACGTGATCACGGTATCGATGATGCCTACGAGCAACTCAAAGCAGCCTCACGCGGTAAGGCCTTTGATCATGAGGCGTATCATCAATTTGTGACAGGCCTCACCCTGCCCGTCGAAGTGAAACAACGACTCCTCGAGCTCACCCCTGCCAGCTATATTGGCACCGCAGCGCGTGCAGCACCATCGAATGTCATCCTCGCGAACGGGGATCCAGTCTAATCATGCTACGGCATGTCTTTCTGGCTTGCAAGATTAAGAAAAATAAAATATTTTTTATTACGATAAAGAACATATTAACCAGGCAAACCTAAGTTTGTGAAGCTCCTCTATTGACCTCAGCACAAACCCACTTTAATATTTATTTTTTAATTGATAAACACAGGGGAAAAATAATGGCATATGCAGGCCCATATTGCACCAGCCATGCCTACCAAATTGAGGCTTCTGGCACAAATCCACAAGCAACCAGTCTTGACCATGGACCCGTCCCTGGTGCTGGCGCTGGTGCTGGTGCTGTTGGTCTTTTTACTGGGGCTGCAATCAAGCCCTCCTTGACACCCGAAGAAACAGAATTGCTAGAGTATCGCA
>CAXNIG010000046.1:0-6409 GCA_964202445.1 Pseudomonadota bacterium | reverse complement strand
GGTTGGTTGAGATTATGAATGCGCATGTGGGTGAACATGGGGGATATAAAGAAATTATTGCGCGGATCGAAGGTGTGGGCGTTTTTGGTAAGCTCAAGTTTGAATCGGGCGCGCATCGTGTGCAGCGTGTGCCGGAAACAGAGGCCCAGGGGCGGGTACATACTTCAACTTGTACGGTCGCTATTATGGCTGAGTTAGAGGAGGTCGGAGATATCGAAATCAACCCAGCCGATTTAAAAGTAGATACATATCGCTCTTCTGGTGCGGGTGGGCAGCATGTGAATAAAACCGATTCAGCGATTCGCATTACGCATATGCCTTCGGGTTTAGTGGTAGAGTGCCAGGAAGAACGCTCTCAGCATAAAAATCGTGCCCGTGCAATGAGTTTGTTAAAAGCACGCCTCAAAAATGCAGAAGAAGAGAAGCAGCGTAAGTCAGAGGCCGCAACGCGTAAGAGTTTAGTGGGGACGGGGGATCGCTCTGAGCGCATTCGCACTTATAATTTTCCGCAAGGGCGCTTGACGGATCATCGGATTAATTTGACTTTATATCAGTTGGATCACGTCATGGAGGGAGATCTTAATCCTGTGATTGAACCTTTATTGCATGAACAGCAAATTAACTTGCTTGCTGAAATTAATGATTGAGAGGGATCTGCAAGCCTTGCGTTGCCATGTTTTGCAAAGGCCCGCTAGTTTTTTATTGGCACATCCTGATCATGGCTTCTCAGATCAAGAGCAGCTTGATTTTGATGCGCTTAAACTGCGATATAAAAAAGGCGAGCCATTAGCTTATTTGTTGGGTTCGAAGGGGTTTTGGAAGCATGACTTTAAGGTCAGTCCAGCAGTGTTAATTCCGCGTCCAGAAACGGAGTTATTGCTAGAGTTGGCTTTAGAAAAAATACCAGCAGGGGCTCAGGTTTTGGAATTAGGTACAGGCTCGGGGTGTTTGGCAATTAGTTTTGCGCTTGAGCGGCCGGATTGCGATCTTGTGGCGGTAGATTTAAGCCAAGATGCTTTGGAGCTTGCCAAAAAAAATGCGAATACCTTGGGGGTTCGTCTTGATTTTATTCAAAGTAACTGGTTTGAGAATGTGATGCCTAAAAAGTTTCAGGCCATCTTGAGTAATCCGCCGTATATCGAAGTCGGTGATGTGCATCTACAGGCCTTGTCTTTTGAGCCAGAGCTCGCTTTGGTGAGTGGTCCATCCGGGTTAGATGCAATTCAAATTATTATTAAGCAGGCGCGTGACTTTTTAAACCCAGATGGCCTCTTGGCTTTAGAGCATGGATATCATCAAGAACAGGCAGTGCAGGCTTTGTTTCAAGCGGCTGGATATCGTCACATCGAAACCCGTTTAGATTTGCAGGGGCATCCCCGTGTAACCTGGGGGCTGTTATAATGCAGCATGGATTTACTTTGTTTGAGACCCTCATTGCTTTGCTAGTGGTCAGTACTTTGATTCTATCCGTTGATTATGGCTTAAATAAATTGCATGGGCAGGCCGCAGTGATTCATCATGCAAATGAAATTAATTTTTCTTGAATGGCTATATTTTACTATAAAACAGTGGTATAATGCAGGTTCATTGGGGGCGATCTGAATTCGACGGGAACGCTGAACCTCAAAGTGCATGCCGAGACTGATGCATTTCTCGTAAATCCTGCATTAAGTTGCATAACTGGCAACAAAAAAGCAAGCCGTAAGGCTGCAAACGGTAAAATGACCTTGGTAGCGAAAGCTGCCTAGTCTGTTAGCTGAAACTAACTAGCCGGCGCATGTTAGAATAGTGCTTGTTCCTTCTAGCTGCGCTCATACCCAACAAGCTTGCTGAGATGACCGTCCGCTCATCACAGTGAAAGGTGAAAACCAAATAGGGCTCGCTGATATATCGCCTTGTAGCTGAGGCTCATGTCAGTTAAATCCAATATCGGCCTACTAAGCATGTAGAACTGAGAGTGAATGGTTTTCGGACGCGGGTTTAATTCCCGCCGCCTCCACCAATTTTTGATCCAATCCCTTCCGTAAATGTCCGTTAAAGCCTTGAAAATTGTCATTTTGTGCGATATACTTGTCCAGCGATGTACGGTGAAATTCGTCTTAATCCGGACTAATCTGGGGGTATAAGTGGTGGTACATTGCATACCTTCAGAGGGAGATACCCCCAAATGCCACTCAGTAACGCGAAAATACAGACTTCCAAGCCAATTGATACCCCTTATAAGCTCGCCGATGAGAAAGGACTGTTCCTTTTGGTTCATCCGAACGGTTCAAAATATTGGCGCTTAAAATACCGTTTTAATGGTAAGGAAAAACTTCTTGCAATAGGTGTGTACCCAGAAATTACATTAGCCGAAGCAAGGGATAAACGAGATGAAGCCAGAAAGCAAATTGCCAACGGCGCCGACCCAGGGATGGTTAAGCAATTCAATAAAGCGGCAGCCCGGGTCTCCGCTGCAAATAGTTTCGAGAGCATTGCACGTGAATGGTACGTCAAATTCTCCACCACTTGGACAGAAAAGCACGGCGAGAAAATTATTCGACGCTTAGAGCGGGATATCTTCCCTTGGGTAGGGGCTTTTCCAATCACAGAAGTGGATGCCCCTAAACTTCTGGCAGTCTTACGACGTATTGAAAGTCGAGGTGCTATTGAAACTGCTCATCGTGCTCATCAAAATTGTGGCCAAGTTTTTCGATACGCAGTTGCAACCGGTCGGGCCAATCGAGATCCCTCTGGCGATCTACGCGGCGCGCTTCAGCCCGTGAAGAAGAGTCATCATGCTTCAGTCACTGACCCAAAAGCCATCAAGGCGCTAATGCAAGCAATCAATGATTATCAAGGCTTCTTCATCACAAAGTGTGCTTTGCGGTTCGCACCTTTGGTATTCGTACGACCTGGCGAATTGCGCCATGCAGAGTGGTCAGAAGTTAATTTTGAAACCAAAGAATGGCGGATCCCCGCAGCTAAAATGAAAATGCGCGTGATGCATATTGTCCCCTTGTCAGAGCAGGCTCTGAAAATTTTGGAAGAACTACAGCCGATGACAGGTCATTTGAAATATATTTTTCCAGGCGTGAGAACTCCATCACGGCCCATGTCAGAAAATACCATCACAGGGGCGTTGCGGCGTTTAGGTTATACCAGTGATGAGATGACAGACCATGGTTTTCGCTCTATGGCGAGTACTATTCTCAATGAGCAGGGCTGGAATCGAGATGCGATTGAGCGGCAACTTGCGCATGCAGAGCGGAATAATGTTCGAGCAGCCTATAATTATGCTGAACATATCCCCGAGCGTAAGCGCATGATGCAGGCGTGGGCGGATTATTTAGATGGACTGACTAAAAAGGCGTAAAATGATGAGGGGGAATAGGTATGAGTGATATTGGATTTTCAGTGGGGTTTACGGATCTTGATTCATTGGTTGAAAAAATTGATAATTTCAAATCTAAAAAATATGTAGTGGAGGCTATTCAGGCCTATCGTGTTGGTGCATTTCGAGCCGCAATTACGGCAATTTGGGTTGCAATTTTAACAGATATCATATTTAAAATAGAGGAGTTGTCAGAAGGTGATAATCCTCAAGCAAAGAGTAAGTATGCTGAAATTGAAATAGCTATTCAAGAAAAAAATGAAGCTACAAAAATTACTTTGATTCAAAAAGTTGAGAGTCAATTATTGATGTGGTCATTAGATGACTTTCAGTTTATTACGTTAAATGAAAAGATTGATCTTGATAGGGTCAGAGAGGATCGCAATCTTTGCGCTCATCCAGCCATCACAGAGGATGGAGTTCTTTTTGACCCAAGTCCTGAAAAAGTAAGAGTTCACATTGTGAATGCATTAACTCATTTGATTGCCCGCTCGCCTGTGCAAGGCCAGAATATTATCAAGATGATTATTGAGAAACTTCGGTCGGTTGATTGTCCATCAGATCGCAATTATATACGTAATCTTCTTGGTAATAAAAAATACCTTGAGCGAGCTAAGTTTACTTCTTTCAGAGGCACGGTCATTTGTTTAATGAAAGATTTTATCAGTTGTGACATAGATAAAGAGTATGATTTTTTGAAAAAAATGGCATTTGGTTTAGTTGCAGCAAAGGAAATTAAACCAGAATTTTTTGATCGAGTCTTGAAGGAGCGAATTAATGTTTGGTTGCCAATAGGGCTTGAGATAAATCAACTTAAAAAATTGTTTTTACTTTTGCCTAGTATCGATGGATTTAAAATGTTGATCTCAGAGCCCCATATTCTTGCGATGAAGGAATATTTGAAATTAGTGACTTATAAAGATGTGGTAACGTTAAAATTATTAGAACTTAATGACCCAGAGTTTGAAGCAATTCTCTTGGGGAGGCTTGAGGAGTTAGCTACAGGGGAGTTGATATATATATTTGAAAATGCTCGCTCATTGATCAAGTTTAAGCAGTTTGTTCTTGAGCTTTTTTTAAAGTCCGGATGCTTTGAACACGGTCAGAGGGCTGGTGATATTATATTGAAAAATAAGGATTTTCTTGTTTTTGATGATGTTAAGTTTATTTTGCAGAATTTATCAAATGAAAAGTTTGTGACAATTAACGGTAGTGGCTACCATCAAATATTGCATGCAAGTAGTGCTGAAAAGTTTTTTAATGAATTATATTGTATAAGTGAAAAAATGCAGGGGTTTAATATTTCCGTTTGGGGTCATTTTTATTCTCTAATTCCCGGGGAAATGCAAAGTCAATATGAGGGTATGGTTGAAGATCTAATATTAGATGCTGCTGAGCGTGGAGAGTAAAAAATGACTGGATAAACGTAGGGCGTAAGCTTTAAGTATAAAGGCCGCAAAGATCAATAATGGATCAATGCGGCGTAAAGGTGACGTAAAGATTGCTTATCGCAAGGCTTGAATTTTAGCCTGGCTGATTTTATTTTCAATCCAGTCCTCTATTTCACTCTGAACCCAGCCTACTGTTCTAGTCGTTAAGGCAATCCTCACTGGAAACTCACCGGTTTTCATTTTTTCGTAAATGGTGGTGCGTTTTAAGCCAGTTAATTCCTGCACTTCTGGAAGGCGCATAATTCTCATCATGATGTAGCACCATTTGGCTTTTGGCCATCCCAGGCTTCAGTAACAACAAGCTTACGACCGTCATACTCCTTGTGAAGCATGCCTTGCAGGGCTGCTTCAGCTTCGGCTTGAGTCGACATTTCGACAAAGCCGAATCCTCGGCTGAGTTTGGTATCGGGGTGACGGATGATTCGGGCGTAGACTACTTTTCCAATGGTTTCAAAGAGAGCTTTGAGACCATTATCATCGATTGAATAGGGTAATGACCCTACAAATAAACGTTTAGACATTTTTAAATTCTCCAGTTTTGTTGTTTTTATTTTTGATTAAGTCCTCGGGCCCAAAGGTGGGTTGTTCGAGGGCATTTAGGCGGACATTAAAGTACATCTGAATGTCCAAGAGAGCGCTGCGATAGGCATTGCAGAAGAGTTCGTAGAACGCCGCTTCTTTTTCGATGCCTCTGTTTTCATCGAGCAGGGCTCTCAGTTTGGTGCTGAGGGTTTGACGCTCAGCACTCAGCATGTCCTGATTGAGATTGATCTGGAAGCGCTCTGCTAACTTTAAGAAGCAGGCGCGCTGCAGAGAGTGGGCGAATTCAAAGCTGAGCAGTTGGCTCAGTCTTTGCAAATCTCCGCTCACAATCAGGCGCATGAATGGGTGGTTTAATGGATTGAAGTCAGGATGAAGACTCATCAAGTTTTCAGCCTGAACGATTGAACAGCTGGTCTACTTGTTCTAAAAAAAACAAGCTTGCAGCGGAATGAATCCCCCCACGGCACGGTTTAATGGTTTGCATATTTCCCTTCATCATCACCGTGGGAGAAACTGGTTTTGTATCATCAAAATTCTGTTTCACTTTTACCCCTTAAAATTTGGTTAAACTTCATGGGGCTATGAAACCATATTTCAAAAAGGCAACACAGAATCAATAAAATGGAGGCATTTCGACACCGCATTTCTAGGTTGCAAAATGCGGTCTAATCTGTGATCAGTGTTTTTGCTCAAAATCGGCTGTATGGCAATGGCGTCAAGGCTTTCAGCGTTTTTTGGTTATTGATGCGTTTTTGATCTTTTTGATGAAATTGCAGTTGTTTTTTGTTTCTAACCTTCAAAACGCTTGATAAAATAAATGCATTCCAGCACAATAATTTTTAGTATGGCTTTAAATCAAAGAGAATATAGTGGCGTGCATAGGGTTAAATTTGGAAACAAGTCTTGCAAAATTAAATGATGTAGAGAGAACTATGCTCAGAGTTGCACAGCAGGTGAGATATCTTGCTATCACGATTGGAGGTTCTGGTATTTTAAGTGACACGGCAGTAAAAAAAATAAAATTTTCTGATTATTTAGTGTA
>CAXNIG010000045.1:0-6557 GCA_964202445.1 Pseudomonadota bacterium | reverse complement strand
AGGCCTGGGCTGATGAGACCGCCCAAATATTCTTTGTTTTTGCTAATGAGGCAGGCGGTATTGGCGGTGCCCAGATCAAAGATCAGTAAATTTTGATTGGGGTGGAGATGCATCGCCCCCACGGCATTGGCAACACGGTCTGCACCGAGTTCTTTCGGATTATGGACCATGATTTTCAGGCCAGTTTTGACCCCAGCATCTAAAATTAATGGGCGCAAATTAAAATACTTAATACAGGCTGAAGCAATCGTGTGGTTTAAGTCTGGCACGACAGAGGAAATCACGACATGCTGAATATCGGCTGGGTTAATGTTGTTTTCACGCAGTGCATTTTTCAGAAACAAGCCATATTCGTCAGACGAGCCTGTATCCCGCGAGGTACGCCGAAAGCGCAGCAGAATATGATCCCCTTGCACCACCCCTCCAAAGAGTTGTGTATTACCGACATCCAGTACCAATAACATAGTTTTCTTAGAGTTTGACAACGAATGAGAGTCATTATACTTCAAGCATACCCTGTTTGACAAAGTTTGCGTGCCTAGCCCAAAAATGTTATACTGTAGGCACTTTGAGGAATTATACATAAGGGGTTTAGTCATGTCATTCTATGGTGTTTTTAGTCATATGCCTTGGTGGGGATACATTGTTTATACTTTGATTGTCACGCATATCACCATGATTGCAATTACGATTTTTTTGCATCGGGCTCAAGCGCATCGGGCTTTGGATTTGCATCCTGCAGTGGCGCACTTTTTTCGCTTCTGGCTGTGGTTGACCACGGGCATGAAAACCAAAGAATGGGTGGCGGTGCATCGTAAGCATCACGCCAAGTGTGAGACGATTGATGACCCACATAGCCCTGTGATTGAAGGAATTGGCACGGTTTTGCTTGAAGGTGCTGAGCTGTATCGCTATGCTAAAAAAGATCCTGAAACGCTAGAAAAATACGGCAAAGGCACACCGAATGATTGGCTGGAAAAGCATGTCTATGCCACCTCATTCATGCGCGGTAAGCAAGGCGTTGTGGCTTTATATGTGTTGAGTGTGATTCTGTTTGGAGTTCCTGGAATTATGATTTGGGGCGTACAAATGATCTGGACGCCTTTCTTCGCAGCTGGGGTTATCAATGGTCTGGGGCATTATCTGGGTTACCGTAATTTTGAATGTCCTGATGCTGCGCGTAATATTTTCCCTATTGGGATTTTGGTTGCAGGTGAAGAGCTGCATAATAATCATCATACTTATGGCAATTCGGCTAAGCTGTCGGTGCATTGGTGGGAATTTGACATTGGCTGGATGTACATTAAATTACTCTCCTATTGTGGCCTAGCCACACCTAAGCGCTTGCCGCCGCAAGTGTGTCGTCAAAAACGTGCGGCAGCTGCCATGGATCTAGTGAATGTCGAGGCAATCATCAATAACAAAATTGCAGTTTTTTCTGAATATACCAAAAAAGTAATCAAGCCTGTATTTCAAAGGATGAAACGTGACGAGGCGAGTTGTGAAAAAATGTTTTGTGTCAAAACCAAAAAGTTGATCATGCGTAATCCCGCCTTGAATAACCAGGATCAGCAGGATTACATTACTGCAGCTTTAAATGATGCGCGTGATTTGCAAGTGGTATGTTCGTATCGAGATCGTTTGAATCAGATCTGGTCCAAAACATCAACTTCGAATAAAGAGTTGACTGAAGCGTTTCAAGATTGGTGTCGTCAAGCCGAAAAAAGCGGGATTGACGCATTGCAAAATTTTGCCCATTATATCAAGGCGTATCGTTTGAAAAAGAAATCGGTTTAATGTGTCATTCCCTCCTTCGCGAGGATGACAAAAGGGAAGGGCATTCAGGATGAAGTGGTTAACAAAAATATTGTATTATTTCGATAAAAAAGAGCGTGGTTTTGTCAGTGATGCAGACCGTTTGTTGCAGCAGTTTGATCAAGCACATCCAGAAAAATCAGCCTCGCAGCAGCATGAAATAACCAAGCATCGGGGTATTTTTAATCGCCAGGTTGATCAACGGATTAATTGGTCATGAGTCAAGATTCAGGTGAACAAGACGTGCCGCATGATGACGGTTCTCCCGCTGCAGTAGTTGCAATTTTATTGGCTGTATTGAGTATTGGACTGTGTCTATTTTTATTGGTTAAACTGCAACACTTTAACCGAGTTAATCAAGATCAAGTGAATGTGTTTCAATCTGAACAAGCGAGTTTAAATAATCAGGTCAATGCGGCGCTGAGTAATCTAGCTCAGGCTGATACGAGTGTGCAGCAGGCCAATCAATTAGGTGGGCAGACGATTCTGGCTAGTTTGCAAATGCTGTTGCTGCAGGGGCAGCCTAAATTGTTGTTGCAAAAAGATAGTCAGGCTTTGAGTCAGGTCATTGCGCGGATGAATAATGCGAAGGCGACCGCGTTAAATGAAAGTCTGCAAGAGCAAATTAATGCATTGCCACAGCTTAATCCTGCCGCTGCAATGGCACAGCTAAATCAAATCAATCAGAGCTTTGCTGCGCTTAGTTTTGTGCCGGCTGTGGGCGTACAGAGTAAGCTGATTATTCCAGATAGTGTGCAAGGTTTTTGGGCTAGATTATGGTATGGAATTCGGGGCTTGATTGTGGTGCGTACTGACAATCAAATTGGCACCACTTTAGTGACAGATACAGCGCGTGTGGATGCTTTGCGAACTTTGAATTTCCAAGTTCAGCAAGCAGAATGGGCGATTGTGCATAATCAAGATCCTACCTTGGCATTGACACAGCTTAAGGCAACGCTTACTGCATTTACAGCAGCCGATGCCAGTCAAGCGGCCTGCTTATCGCAAATCGATGCACTGTTGGCATCTCCTGAGTTTTATACTGCGGCGAGTATGACTGCAATTTTAAATAGCATTGCGGCGCTGCAGGGTGTGCTTTAGTTTTTTGCAAAAAAATCTGCATAAGCAATGGGCTGGCTGAGTAATTTCTTGTCTACTAAAAATTGCATAAATGTCTGATAGCTATGCGGAGAATAGGTCTGTGTTTTTTGAGTAAAATACGGCGCAGAGGCTAGCCAGATGGCTTGATTTTGTTTTTCAATCGTGGGCGATGAGGCGAGTTGTTTGGAATATAAGATTAACGCATCTTGATAGCTTTGCTGTGGATGCGCTTTGACATAAGCGGCTCCTTCGCTGACTGCGATCATAAATGCGTGGATTGTTTTGGGGCTCAGTGCGTTTTTATGGGCCAAAAAAAGCAACTCTGCATAAGTGGGAACGCCGTTTTTTTCAGGATAAAACAGGCGCGTAGGAATGCCCATTTGCGCCAGCATAATAGGCTCGACATTGCGCATCATGCCATTCACGGCATCCACCTTGTGGCTTAAAAGTGCTTGGGTGAGATCCATATTAATGGGCAGAAGGGTGGCCTGTTCCTGTGTTAATTCAGTATTTAAAAAAGCAGCCTCCAATGCATCGCCTGAATAGCCAATGGTTTTGCCTTTTAAGTCATGAATACTTTGGATCTGACTCTGTTCCAGCACGGCCAAACAACTGAGGGGAGTAGGGACTAAAATGCCAACTGTGACTAAGGGCAACCCTTGGCCGATTGCCATGAGGGCTTCGGGCTCATAATCCAGCGCTAAATCTGCTTGACCTGAAAGTACCAAATTACGGGCTTCACTGCTGCTGGTGGGCTCCACTAAGGTCACGTCCAAGCCCTGTGCTTTGAAATAGCCCTGTTGTTCAGCAATTAAAATCGGTGCATGATCTGGGTTGATATACCAATCCAGTGCCAGTTTGACTGGGGTTAAAGTAAAAGCAATTTGGCAGTACAGCACGCTCAGGATCAATAAGATATATTTTAACATAATGCCTTGAGTCAAAATAAAAACGGGAGTATAGCATTGTTTTAATAGGGCTGCACCTCTTGCAGATCCAAAGGCTTCTGGTTATTATTCTATTAATGTCTCTTAATGATTGTGTAAAGCTGTGGTGCGTTTATGGTCTGTTTTTTTATTTATTAATTTATTGTGGTGTGGAGCTGAAGTTCAGGCCAGTGTATCCTCAACAATTGATGCGATTGTGACGCGGCAGTCTGCCAATATGCAGATTGGTGTTGAGATTATCAACGCAGGTACGGGTAAAGTGATTTATAGCAAAAACCCAGCTTTGCCAATGACTCCCGCCAGTAATACCAAGGTCATGACGGCTGCTGCAGCCTATTTATATTTGGGGCCAGACTATACTTATGTGACGAGTATCGGGCAGTCTGGGGATAATCTGTATGTGAAGTTTAGCGGAGACCCTACCCTGACTTCCGCCGATATTACAGCCTTGGCAAAAAGTTTAAAACAGGCTGGGATCACTACGGTCAAAGGGAATGTGATCTTGGATCAAAATGTATTTTCTGGGCCTTATTATGGCTTGGGTTGGTCTCAGGATGACTTGGCTTATTGTTATGGTGCGCCGATTTCTGGTGCAATTATTAACGGTAATTGTATGGCCTTGCAGGTGACTAAAAGTCCGCATAGTCAGACTCCAATGATCAAGCAGTTTACCACGCGCTTTCCGGTAGTGAATCAAGTGCGTTTAGTGGGGCGACGTGAGTTGCGAACCTGTGTATTTCAACCGACGATTACCAGTAATAATTCGATTTTGTTGCAAGGGTGTCTGCCATCTCGAGCAAACTGGGGGTTTTCTTTTGCCATTAAAAATCCTTCCAGTTATGCAAAACAAGTGGTGCAAACTGCTTTTGCCAATGCAGGAATTAAAGTGCAAGGGCAGTTTATCAGTGGGCAAGCGCCTGCGAATGAACATATTCTAGCAAGCCATAACTCAGATGATTTAGTGACGCTGCTCTCTTATATGTTAAAGCATTCAGACGATGTGTATGCGGGCGCTATTGCAAAAACGCTAGGCAATAGTTATTACGGTGTCGGGAGTTATAAAGCAGGAGCGAATGCAACGAACGCGATCTTAATGGCGCGCTTGGGTAAAAATTTTAAACCACCGTATATGGAAGATGGTTCAGGTTTATCCTCGTATAATTTGATTTCGCCTCAGCAGTTGATTCAAGTGTATAGTTATATGTATCAGCAGCCTAATTTGAAAACGACTTTTATGAAAAGTTTAGCCACTTCAGGTCAAGTGGGCACGCTGTCTTATCGGATGACTCAAAATGGCATGGCCGGTCATTTTATGGGTAAAACCGGGACGATTAGTGGGGTCTCAACCTTATCCGGTTATTTGGCCATGCCTGGTCAGCCTGTGTAT
The DNA here is from genome assembly GCA_964202445.1 of Pseudomonadota bacterium. Taxonomy (GTDB): domain Bacteria; phylum Pseudomonadota; class Gammaproteobacteria; order Francisellales; family CACEW01; genus JAJZUD01. The sequence goes on along the minus strand of CAXNIG010000045.1, from coordinate 1,307 downwards.
ATTGTTGCGATTATGATGAACGGCATTGAAGGCTCTCCTGCGCATGCGCGTTATGTGCAAGATCAGATTGTGAAGCTTTTGGTTGGGGGGGCGGATTAAATGATTCCATTTATAGATTTAAAAACACAATATCAGCAATATAAGGCGGAGATTGATGCAGCCGTCATCAAAGTGATGGGTGATGCTGAGTTTATTCAGGGTAAAGAGGTGCAGGTTTTAGAACAAAATCTCAGTGCTTATACCGGCGCTAAACATACGATTGCCTGTGCGAATGGCACAGATGCCTTGATGTTGGCTTTGATGGCAATTGATATTCAGCCGGGTGATGAAGTCATTACGCCATCGTTTACTTTTATTGCCACGGCTGAAGCGGCTGCGATTTTTGGTGCTAAAGTCGTTTTGGTGGATATCAATGAGCAAAGCTATAATATTGATATCAATCAGTTGGCGGATAGAATCACGCCCAAAACCAAAGCAATCCTGCCCGTGGCGTTATATGGTCAAGCTGCAGATATGGACGAAATCAATGCGATCGCTCAATATTATGGCGAAAAATTCGGCCACAAAATCTGCGTGATTGAAGATGCTGCGCAAAGCTTTGGCGCTGAATACAAAGGCAAAAAATCAGGGCATTTGAGTGAGATGGGCTGCACCAGTTTTTTCCCGTCTAAACCGCTGGGATGTTATGGCGATGGTGGGGCCATTTTTACGGATGATGATGCGCTGGCAGCGAAACTCCGTGCGTTGTCGAGTCATGGTCAAACACAGCGCTATCGCCATGAGTATATTGGTTTGAATAGTCGCTTAGATACAATTCAGGCCGCGATTTTGAATGTGAAGTTGAAGTATTTTGAGGCTGAGGTGAAGACCAGGCATGCGATTGGAGCGCGGTATACGGAGTTGTTGCAGGGTGCAGACTGTGTGACGCCAATGACGTTTGCCGATCGGACGCATGTGTATGCGCAGTATTCGGTGCGGGTGAAAGATCGTGATACAATCGTGGCGCGCTTGAAAGAGGCGGGGGTGCCGACGGCGATTCATTATCCGATGCCGATTCATGCGCAGCCTTGTTTTAAAGGATTGGGGTATGTGGATGCCGATTTTCCTGTTTCGGCGAGGGTTTGTAAGGAGATTATGAGCTTGCCGATGAGTCCTTTTTTGAGTAAGGCCGATCAGAATTTGATTGTAAGTACTTTAAGCTAAAATTTCATGTGCCCATAGGCGTTGCATAAAAATTTCCCAAGGTAATATCTCTATCATTCCATGTGGTGTATCTAATTTGCGACCATAGGGCTCTCTACTCACAA
>CAXNIG010000044.1:0-6562 GCA_964202445.1 Pseudomonadota bacterium | reverse complement strand
TCGGGGGAGAGGCGTTTGATTAAATCTTTCATGCCGCGTGATTCAAGCTGGAAGACGGCAGTGGTGTCGCCTTTTTTGAGCATTTCAAAGGTTTTGGCGTCATCGAGGGGAATTAAAATAATATCTAATTTGCGATCAGGATGACGTTGATTGATGGTATCCACAGCAGCTTGAATGATCGTAAGATTGCGCAGGCCTAAAAAGTCAAACTTGACTAAACCGGCGGCCTCTACGTCTTCTTTATCATATTGGGCGACGAGTTGCTCGCTGCCTTCTTCACAATAAATAGCGGTAAAATCGGTGAGGTCAGTGGGGGCAATCACCACGCCGCCGGCATGTTTGCCCACATTGCGGACGGTACCCTCTAGTTTTAAAGCCATATCCACTAACGCCTTGACCTCTTCTTCTTCATCGTAGCGGCGTTTTAATTGGGGCTCTTTATCTAGTGCATCTTGAAGCGTTGTGCCTAAATCAAGCGGGATCAGTTTGGCAATGCCATCTACAAAGCCATACGGTAAAGCAAGGGCCCGACCCACATCGCGGATGACTGCTTTGGCCGCCATCGTGCCAAATGTAATAATTTGTGAGACGGCTGCGCGGCCATATTTCTGGGCGACATATTCAATGACACGATCACGACCATCCATGCAAAAATCGATATCAAAGTCAGGCATAGAAACGCGTTCTGGATTTAAAAAACGCTCGAAAAGTAAATCATAGGGAAGGGGGTCAATATCGGTAATTTTAAGCGCAAAAGCAACCAGAGAGCCTGCGCCTGAGCCCCGTCCAGGGCCAACAGGAACGCCGTTTTTCTTTGACCATTGAATAAAGTCAGCGACAATTAAAAAGTAGCCGGTAAAGCCCATCTGAATAATCATCTCCAGCTCTAGGTCTAAACGTTGGAGATATTCAGATTGATTCACCTGCATGACTGTAAAGCGTTCTTGCAGGCCTTTGTGCGCTTCCTGTTTAAAATAGTCAGACTCAGAGATGTTATCCGGAATGGGGAATTTGGGTAGAAAGGCTTTGCCCAAAGTAAAGCTTACTGTGCAGCGTTTGGCAATTTCGACTGAGTTTTGCAGGGCAATGGGGCAATCAGCAAAACGTTCACTCATCTCTTCGCTAGACATAAAATAGTGTTGTTCAGTAAAGTTTTTGGGTCGATTAGGGTCATCTAAGGTAAAGCTTTCGTGAATTGCAACGCGTACTTCATGCATTTCAAAGTCGGCTTGTTTCAAAAAATAGTGAGGGTGTGTGGCCACAACGGCTAGTTTATGTTTTTCTGCAAGGGCGAGGGCTTTGGCAATATAGTGTTCCTCATCAGCGTGACCGGTGCGAGAAATCTCGATATAAAAGCGTTGGTCTGGAAAGGTGTTTTGCCAAAATTCCACAGCCGGCATTAAGCCATCTTCTGTCTGGCCGAGTAAAAGTGAGCCGATTTCGCCCTGAACCCCGCCGGATAAAGCAATGAGTCCTTCAGTAGCTTGTAGGGTTAGCCATCCACGTTCAATTAATGGAATGCCGTTTTCACGCTTGCCTTTGAGATATCCGCGGGAGACTAATTTGGTTAAGTTTTTAAAGCCTAATTCATTTTGAGCTAAAAGCGTAAACGGATAGCGGGCCTTGCCAACAGCCAAGCAGAGATCTGCTCCAAAAATAGGTTTGATCCTTTGCTTGCGGGCTTCTTTATAAAATTTGATTGCTGCAAAAATATTGCATGCATCGGTTAAAGCCATAGCCGTAAATTGATGGGCATGCGCTTCTGCCACTAAAGCAGGAATGCTGCCCAGGCTATGAATAACCGAGTATTCAGAGTGGCAACGCAGGGGAATATAACTGGAGGGCATGCAGTGTCAGTTTATTTAAATCAGAGAGAAGTCATTATACTGGCTTAGTGACTCATGTTTAAAGGGCAGCATTCGGTTTGATTGATTGAATATATACAGATTGCTTCTTTAGTGACATAATCATCCTTAGAATAAATTAAAGGAGCGAGTCATGCGTAGACCTGTTTTACTTCCGGTGAATGTGGCAGACGAGACTTATGGCGGAGTGACCTATCATTTAGGCGGTGCACTGGTACCGACTCTCACGGTAGAGCTGAATGATGCCGAGACAGTTTATTTTGAACATCATGTGCTTTTATGGAAAACAACAGCAGTCAAAATCGGTATTCGCAAAATGAAAGGCCTGATTAAACGCATGGTCATGGGAATGCAGATTTTTGTGACTGAGGCGCGGGGCGTGGGTCAAGTCGCTTTTAGTCGAGATGGTCCGGGCCATATTTGTCCGATTCACTTGCAGCCGGGTCAAGCAATTGATGTGCGGGAACATCAATTTTTGGCAGCGACGGGCTCGGTATCATATGACTTCTTTCGTGTGCGTGGGGTTGCGAATATTTTGGGCGGACAAAGTGGTTATTTTATTGATCGATTTCGTGCAGAGCGTAGCGCCGGCATTGTGTGGTTGCATGGGTATGGCAATGTGTTTGAAAAAGTGCTTGCACCGGGTGAAATGATTGATATCGAGCCGGGGGCCTGGCTGTATAAGGATCCGGACTTAAAGATGACCACGCGTGTGATGGGTTTAACCGCGGGACTTTTTGGTGGTTCGAGTATGATCATTAATCGTTTTACCGGGCCTGGGCGTGTTGGTATTCAGTCCATGTCTGTGACCATTCCGGATAAAGATCCTGGCAATAAATAGCAATTTTTGCCTTTTCATTTGATCGAAGTCGTGGTAGAATTCCTGCCTATTTTGGTTTCATATAAAAAAGGAAAAAGCAATGGCAGCGATACTCGAGCAGAGTTCTGGGATTAAACGTGTATTACAAGTGACTGTGCCCCAGGCAGAGATTGATAAAGGAATCGGTGAGCAGCTTAAAGTGGTCATACAGCGGGCTAATTTGCCAGGATTTCGTCCAGGTAAAGCGCCGCGTCAAGTGATTGAGAAGCAATTTTCAGATTCCATCCGTAATGATGTGATTTCCAAAGCAATTGAAAAGGCCTACATTGATGCCATGACCGAGCACAAGCTACGGCCTGCAGGCATGCCTAAAATCGTTGTGGATGAAGCCACGGTTAAAAAAGATCTTTCTTTCAAAATTGAACTAGAAGTGTTTCCTGAATTTGAAGTGAAAGGCTTGCCTGAGATTGAAATTACGCGTACAACGGCTAAGATCGACGCAGCCAGCAAAAAGAAAATGCTGGAAAATTTGCAAAAACAACATATCAATTGGGAATCTGTGGATCGTGCAGCGCAGAATGAAGATCGCCTCATCATTGATTTCGAAGGCTTTAAAGGCAAAGAGGCCTTTAAGGGTGGCGATGCAAAAGATTTCAAATTGATACTCGGCACCAAGATGATGATTCCGGGGTTTGAAGAGGGATTGATTGGTAAAAAGACGGGCGATGAATTTGAAATGGATCTCTCTTTCCCTGCAGAATATCATGTGGCTGATTTGGCCGGACAAGCGGTCATGTTTAAAGTCAAGATTAATAAGGTTGAAGCGCCCACTTTGCCTGAATTAACCGATGAGTTTGCAAAGCTGTTCCAAATAGACAGTATGCAATTGTTGGAAGATGAAGTGACCATGAATATGGAGCGTGAATTAGATTTCGCCTTAAAAAGTAATTTAAAAACCCAAGTGATTGATGGCCTGTTAAAGCATAATGAAGTTGAGTTGCCTAGCGCTTTGGTCGAAGAAGAAGCGCAGCGTTTGGCAGAAGCGGCCATGACCAAAATGAAATCATGGGGGCAGCAAAATGTAGGCGCGCCGCCTTTAGATTTGTTTACCGAAGAAGCGAAAAAGCGTGTGGCTTTGGGTTTGATTATGAATCAAATTATTCTGCAATATGAGCTGAAAGTGGATCAAGAGATGGTGACAGAAATGATCAAAAAAATGGCGTCTGTTTATGAAAATCCAGAAGAAGTCATGCAGATGTTCCGTCAGAACAAAGCGCGTTTGGCTGAAATTGAGCAGGTCACTTTAGAAGAACAGGTCGTGAATAAAGTGCTCGAGCTGGCCAAAGTGATTGAAGAAGAAAAAACATTTGAAGATGTAATGCAACATGCCAATGCTGAGGCTAATATTTTGCCCCAGGGTTAATTTTAAAGGAGTAAGAGCGTGATAGAAACAGCAAATTTAGTCCCAATGGTGGTTGAGCAGACGGGGCGCGGTGAACGTGCTTATGATATTTATTCTCGACTTTTGAAAGAGCGTATCATTTTTATGGTTGGGCCAGTAGATGATTTTATGGCGAATTTGATTGTGGCGCAGTTATTTTTTTTAGAAACAGAAAATCCGGATAAAGATATTAGTTTATATATCAATTCCCCAGGTGGAGTGGTCACTTCGGGGATGTCGATTTACGATACGATGCAATTTATCAAGCCAGATGTCAGTACTGTTTGTATTGGGCAGGCTGCGAGTATGGGGGCGGTGATTTTAGCCGCAGGCGCACCCGGAAAACGCTATTGTTTGCCGCATAGTTCGGTGATGATTCATCAGCCTTTGGGTGGATTTCAGGGGCAGGCATCGGATATTGAAATTCATGCTTTGCATACGATGAAAGTCAAAAAAATGTTGAATACGGTTTTATCTAAACATACCGGACAGGATATGAAAACCATTACCCGCGATACTGATCGGGATAATTTTATGGATGCAGAGGCTGCCAAAGCATATGGCTTGGTTGATGCTATTTTTGATAAACGCAGTTCAGCTAAAATAGAAAAATAGGATAAGTATGAAAAAAACAGATAAAGGGGGCAAAAAAGGCCGTCTGTTGTTTTGCTCTTTTTGTGGACGGAGTGAAGCGGAAGTCAAGCGTTTAATTTCAGGCCCTGATGCCTATATTTGCGATGAATGTGTGAATATGTGTCAGGATATTATTGTTGAAGGGGCGGTTGATGCGCCCACAACAGCTCAAGCTATTGAAGAGGCTCCTAAAAAACTTCCCACACCTAAAGAAATTGATAAAATTTTAAGTGATTATGTCATTGGTCAGGAGCAAGCACGAAAAACTTTAGCGGTTGCAGTGTATAATCATTATAAACGAATTTATCAGAAACATCAGGAAGGTGATGTTGAGCTTTCAAAAAGCAATATTTTGCTGATTGGCCCAACCGGTTCAGGTAAAACGCTGATGGCGCAAACCTTGGCGCGTAGTTTGAATGTTCCTTTTGCCATTGCTGATGCCACCACTTTAACCGAAGCGGGTTATGTGGGCGAAGATGTTGAGAATGTCATTCAAAAGCTGCTGCAAAATGCGAACTATGATAAAGCAAAAGCCGAGACTGGTATTATTTATGTGGATGAAATTGATAAGATTTCCCGTAAATCAGAAAACCCTTCGATTACCCGTGATGTCTCGGGAGAAGGCGTGCAGCAGGCCTTGTTGAAACTGATTGAAGGAACAGTTGCAGCAGTCCCTCCAAAGGGTGGGCGTAAACATCCCCATCAAGATCTGGAGCAAGTGGATACAACAAAAATTTTGTTTATTTGCGGTGGGGCATTTGAAGGCTTAGATAAAATTATTCGTCATCGGTCTGAAAAATCGGGCTTTGGGTTTACTGCAGATGTGCTGAGTGATAAAGATCGTCAAAGTGCGCAGTCTTTGTTAAAATTAGTTGAGCCTCATGATCTGATTCGCTTTGGGTTGATTCCAGAATTTGTTGGGCGTTTGCCGATTATTGCAACTTTGGATGAGTTGGATCGACCTGCTTTGGTGCGTATTTTGTCTGAGCCTAAAAATGCTTTAATCAAACAATATGCGCATTTATTTGCGATGGAAAATGTAGAGCTGAAATTTACGCCTGAGGCCATTAATCTGATTGCAGATAAAGCCTATGAGCGTAAAACGGGTGCACGTGGACTGCGTTCTATTTTGGAGCAAATTTTGTTGGATACTATGTTTCATTTGCCAACTGAAAAAGGGGTCACCCAGGTGATTATTGATGAGGATGTGGTAAAAGGCATGAAACAGCCTGTGATGAAAAAGAAGGTTAAAGCCGCTTAAGTAAAAGGAGCATCTATGCCAAAGGCAGTGTCTAAGTCAAAAGTGATGAGCGGAATGCATTATCCCATCCTTCCTTTGCGTGATGTGGTGGTTTATCCGCACATGGTTATTCCTTTATTTGTGGGACGTGAAAAGTCAGTTTTGGCTTTGGAAGAGGCCATGGCGCGTGATCAGAAAATTTTTGTGGTCGCACAAAAAGAAACAGGAGAGGGTTATCCTAGTCAGGATGAACTGTATTCTGTGGGAACGCTGGTCTCGATTTTGCAATTGCTAAAACTGCCGGATGGTACAGTGAAGGTTTTGGTTGAGGGAATTGATCGGGCCAAAACAATAGAATATACCCTGCAACATCCATTTTATGAGGCGGCAATCAGCTTTATTAAAGATGCCTCTCGTTTGTCAGGGCATGATTTAGAGGCTTTGCTGCGTTCGCTGGTGACTGAGTTTGATCAATATGTCAAATTTAATAAGAAAATCCCACCTGAAATGCTAAATTCTCTTGCGAATATCGATAATCCTTCGCGGTTGGTAGATACCGTTGC
>CAXNIG010000043.1:0-6572 GCA_964202445.1 Pseudomonadota bacterium | reverse complement strand
AAGGGGCCTGCTGGTTCTGTATTGGTGGCATACTTGAGCTCTAAGTTCATATTGATTTTGGCCTGCTGCAACCAGCTTAAGACTTGTGTGAGCCTGGGAATGGGCTCGCCCTGGCCTGCATCTAAAGTTTTTAAAAGCGCAAAGGGCGTTTCGCGAATCTTCCCCCGGCCATTGGTGCAGCGCTCTAGAGTATCATCATGAAAAATGAGGGGGATATGATCTTGTGATAAAAGAACGTCACATTCAAACATTTGGGCGCCCCGTTGCTCAGCTAAGCGAAATGCTTTGAGCGTGTTTTCTGGGGCCAGATTATGGAGGCCACGATGGGCAATCAATTGAGGAATAATCATGAGAGAGCCTTCAAAATCCAATGAATAGCTTGAAAGCGATCTTCTGCTTGTGGCAGTGCTTTTTTCAACGTCAGTTGCTCCTGCCCTTTCAATTGTAAGACGCCGCTGTATGCCTGAATCAGTTTAATTAATTTGAGTGGTTCAAAACTGGGGGTGGGGCTAAAAATAAATCGCGCCTCTTTGCTGTAAGCTTCAATACGCTGAATGCCCATCTGACGTGCTTTAAGCTTGATGTGTTGGCTTTCCAGTAAATTGAATGCGGCAGGAGGTAGGGGGCCAAAACGATCGATGATTTCCATTTTAAAATCAAGCAGCGCATTTTCGGATTTTATTTTTTGCAGGCGTTGATAAAGTTGTAAGCGGGTGTGTACATCACTAACATAATCCTCTGGGAGAAGTCGGGGCACATTGAGTTCGACTTCGCTGTCTTCGTGAATGAGTAGATCTTGCGGCTGCATTTTTTGGCCTTTTTTAAGGCTATTGACTGCACGATCTAGTAGTTCATGATACAAGGTGAAACCAATATCCTGCATCTGTCCACTTTGTTCCGCGCCTAAAATCTCACCCGCGCCGCGAATTTCTAAATCATGACTGGCTAGAGTAAAGCCTGCGCCCAGTTCAGTGCTTTTTTCGATAGCCTCTAGGCGCTTTTTGGCATCGGGTGTGAGTGCCTCTTTAGGGGGGGTGAGCAAATACGCATAGGCTTGATGATGCGAGCGCCCCACGCGGCCGCGTAATTGATGCAGCTGCGCCAGCCCAAATAAATCAGCGCGCTCCATAATGATGGTGTTGGCATTAGGTACGTCAATCCCCGTTTCAATAATCGTGGAGCAAATGAGCACCTGTGAGCGATTATGATAAAAATCTGACATCACCCGTTCGATGTCTAATGGGCGCATTTGACCATGAATAATGCTAAAGCTGAGTTGAGGCAGCATGTCTTGCAAAACCTCGCGTGTGGCCTCAATGGTGGCGACTTCATTATGTAAATAATAAACCTGGCCGCCGCGTAAGACTTCCCGTAGGATGGCCTCTTTGATAATGGGCTTTTGGAATTCTTTGACAAAGGTTTTAATCGACAAGCGTTTGGCAGGTGGGGTGGCAATGATCGATAAATCTCGCAGCATGGACAGTGAAAAATTAAGCGTCCGGGGAATCGGAGTGGCAGTCATCGCAAGAATATCGGTATTGCTGCGGATGGTTTTGAGTTTTTCTTTATCCTTGACGCCGAAACGATGCTCTTCATCAATGATGATCAGGCCTAAATCTTTCAGGTGGAGGGGCGAGCGGATGAGTTTATGTGTGCCAATAATTAAATCAATTTGGCCATTTGCCAGCTTTTGCCGAATTTCTGTTTCATTTTTAGCAGAAGTAGAGCGCGAGAAGTGTGCGATTTTGATGGGCCATTTGGCAAAACGATTGATAAAACTGTCATGGTGTTGTTCTGCAAGTAAGGTGGTGGGCACTAAAACAACCACTTGTTTATTATTTTGAATGGCTAAAAACGCTGCGCGCATAGCGACCTCTGTTTTGCCGAAACCCACATCACCACAGAGGAGGCGATCCATGGGATGCGTACTTTGTAGGTCTGCCATAATATCGGCCACTGCTTTTTCTTGGTCTTCAGTCATTTGATAGGGGAAGTCAGCGCAGAAAGCATTAAAATCTTCAGGAGATAGTTGATAGCTAAAGCCAGGTTTGCTCATGCGCTCGGCATAAATTTGTAAGAGTTCTGCTGCGATATCGGTAATGCGTTTCGCTGCTTTTTCTTTGGTGCGCTGCCATTTATCTGAGCCAAGTTGATGGAGTTGAACATGTGTCAAGCCGCCAACGCTATAGCGTGATAGGAGATGTAAATCCTGTACCGGGACATAGAGAAGATCATTATTGTGATAGGCAAGGGTTAAAAATTCTTGGGGGCTATCTTGTAATTGTAAGGTGGAAAGGCCCTTATAACAGCCAATGCCATGTTCAATATGTACGACGATATCGCCTATATTGAGTTCAGAAAAATCGCTGAAACGTTCAAAATCAGAGCGTTCATCTTTATCTTTTTTCTTGCTATATTTGGCAAAAACTTTATGCGGGAAAAGTGCAGCCTCTGGCAGGATTATTTTTTTGGAATGCGCATCAATCCAGCCCTTTTGAAATGGAGCCTCTATCACAGGATGGGTGATCTGTATGCGCGTGAGATGCTCGGATAATAATTGCACGCGGCCTTCTGTTTCAGCGCAAAAAATAATGTCATAGGCTGAATGTTTTTTGAGAAAATCTTGCAGTGCCAGGGGGCCCGATTCGGTGCTCAGATCAAAAGCAGGCAAGGGCTTAGCGGAATCTTGGATGCGGAGTGGCCCCGTCTTGGTTAATTGTGTGACCAGATCAATACGCTCAAAGGGTTTAATCGCAGCGAATAACATCTCTTTTTGAAAAAATAGAGTTTTAGGAGGGAGGGGAGGGCGGTCTAAATCGTATTGCTTATCCTGATAGCGTGTTTCAAGATCTATCCAGGCTTGCTCCCAGGTTTGCTCTAGATTTTGTTCTGTAATTATGAGGCTTTGGGCTGGGCAATAGTCGAATAGATGAGCGGTTTTTTCAAAAAATAGAGGCAGATAATATTCCAGGCCTTGTACACCCAAACCTTTCTGAATCGGGGCTAGAGATTTAGGCAGGGGGCCAAGCAGGCTTTCAAAGCGGGCAACAAAACGGTTGACATTGGTTTTGTCGAGAGAAAACTCATGTGCGGGTAGTAATTTCACGACATCTAGTTTATTGAGGGAGCGTTGTGTGTCGCAATCAAAGTCACGGATGCTATCGATGGTGTGATCAAATAAATCAATCCGAAACGGGTGTGATGCGCCCATCGGAAAGATGTCAAAGATCGAGCCACGAATCGAGTATTCTCCATGGGTAAATACAGATTCAACGGCATGATAGCCGGCCTCTGCTAAGCGCTCACGTTTTTCGTTTAAGTTGAGTTGATCGCCTACTTTTAAACTGAAACTATGTGCTTCAATAAATGCAGGAGGGGGCAGTAAATTAAGCAGGGTGTGGGCGCCCACAATCACAATACTTTGCCGTAGATGTGGCAAAACAGACAGAAGGTGAATCCGCTCTGAGATAATATCAGTATGGGGTGAAAAGGGGTCGTAGGGTAAGGTTTCCCAGTCGGGAAAAGTATAAATTGGTAAAGCATCATGTACAAAAAAGCGGAGTTCAGCGGTCAGCGCATCTAATTCAGAAAGCTGATTCAAAATCACAATCACCGGATGCTTTTGCTGCATCGCTAGATCAGCAATAATGGCACTGCGACGTGAGGGAAGGCTGGCGATGGTTTTGATCATGGTGAGTACTATCCGTGTAAAATATTATCTAATGTTAGGAGTGCTTGTCTTGCGGGTAAAAGAGTGATGCCATCGACTTGTTTTTCTTGCTCACCTAAATAAATCAGATAGCATTCGGCCATGGGATAGTCTGTGCGGAAAGCTTTAAGTCCAGAATAATCCTGTTGATGGACTTGTGCTGTTGCTTTGATTTCAATGGCAATCAGGCCGTGTTCGCCATAGGCAATAAAATCGACTTCCATTTGATTACTGGTGCGCCAAAAATAGAATTGATAATCACGTCGCAGGTAAGCGTTGATGGCTTTCATTTCCTGTAAAATAAGGCCTTCTAAGGCCGCGCCACCGATTTCAGAGCTGATATCTAAAGGGCCTTTGGGGCGGAGGGTTTGGAAGACGCCTGCATCAAAATAATAAAACTTAGGATGCTGGCTGAGTCGGCGTTTTGCGCGTTTGTCAAAGACGGGAAGGCGTGAGGCTAATAATAAATCTTCCAAAATATCAAAGTAGCCGACGACGGTTTTCTGGTCCACCCCAACCTCTCTGGCAATACTGGAGTGATTGATCTGTTGGGCATGCGAAAAGCTGGCTACTTCCAAAAAACGATGAAAAGCGCGCATGTTGCGGACAAGTCCCTCTTGGAGCACTTCTTCGCGCAGATAGGTGTTAACGTAGGTTTGGAGAAAGTCTTTAGGGTCTGTTATGGTTTTGACTTTAGGTAATTGACCTGTTAACAGAGCCTGCTGTAAATCAAAGTGATCCTGTTGCTCCATGGCAGTGAGAGGAAACATACTGCGTTGCAAGGCTCTTCCTGCTAATAAATTCACCCCGGTTTGTTTTAATTTGCGTGCGGAGGATCCAGTGAGAATAAAGCGCCGCTTGCTATGTTCAATCGCACGGTGGACTTCGTTCAGCAATTCGGGAACCCGTTGGATTTCATCGATGATAATCCAGATTTCTGAATTTTTGGGAAAGTAGGTTTCCAGGGCATGTGGATTTGCTTTTAGTTCAAAATAAGTTGCTTCATTGAGTAGATCAATATAGATCGCCCCTTTGAAATGAGATTTAATCCAAGTCGTTTTTCCTGTGCCGCGGGGACCTAAAATTAAATAACTTTCTAAAGACTGCGGGTCAATATCAATCAGACGTTGGTACATAAAGCCTGCTATTTACATGATGTGATAGCAATAGTATACCCCATTTTATGCAATTTAGGAACGCTATTCCTAATTTACAATGCAATTTAGGAATGGCATTCCTAAATTGCATCATCATGAAGTGGCTGAGGTCGGGCTGCCAAGAAGATGATAGTGGAGATGAAAGACTTCTTGTCCGCCACCGATCCCTGTGTTGATTTGCACTTTAAAGCCATGAGACAAGCCTAAGTCTTGGGCGAGCTTTTTGAGAAGGAGTGTGAGCTGGCCCATTAAAAGTGTGTCTTCTGCTTCAAGATGAGCGAGGCTCTCGATATGTTTTTTTGGGATAATCAATGCATGAATAGGGGCTTTGGGATGGATATCGTGAAAAGCGATAAAGTCAGCATCTTCAAAGATTTTTTTACAGGGGATTTCGCCGCGGATTATTTTACAAAATAGACAATTATGCATTTTTTAGTTCAGACTCCGCTTGCCAGATTTCAATGGTCGCCTTATATTCTCGAGGGTCTGGTAACCATCTCAGTTGATTGATTAATTTTGGATTTTTTTGTTCACTGTTGAGATAAAATAAAAAGAGGCCTGGATGAGAGAGCTGTGCTCCTGATTTTTGATCCAGCAGTGTAGCGCGATCAAGAAGTTGAGCGAGAATAGCTTTGGCATTATAAGCGCCTTCGTTGCTCATCTCTCCAGCTGCTTCAACAAATAAAACTTTGCATAAAGTATTGAGATGCGTTTGACTGATTTCGGGCAAATAGATAATGCGATCCCCACCTGCATAATTGAGCTTATATGAGTCGAGTAGGGTGCAGCGAGCGCATAAAACACAAGCAGTCAAAAGGTTTCCGGGTTTATTATTGCTGTAATCATTGTCATGATTGATGACTTCTAAAGTGCGCCCCTTATAGCCACAGAATGTACATGTTTCGTGGTCACGCTGGAGAATCTTAGCGCGGGCTGTTAAAAAAGCTTGATTTTTCTTTCTTGCTTTAAACTTTTCCCAATTGTTAAGCTCACCACTAAGGTGTAATTTTAATGACATTATAAGTCCTTAATAATTCTTGCATCAATTGCTTCTTGGAGGGCGAAAATGGCTTCGTCAACCATGGGTTGGCGAATCTCAAACCCCAAGCGTTTTTCAGCTAAACAATGGGCATGGACTCCGGCAGATTCGATGAACACCGCTTTGCGACCTACATTGTTTAAAATATACCAAAGAGGCCGATCAATCGGCTTAACCCAAAGATACAAAGAGTTTAAGACAATCCCCGAGCCACGTGCTTGAATCAACATTTCCATAAAAATGGTGCTGGTATAGGCGTGTTTTTTGATGATTTCCAGTACTGCTGGGCTTTTACCATATTTTTTTAATAAGGCATTGGTATTAAAAGGGATAGATGCTTTCTTAATTTGGGCTTGGGTGATTTGTTCGACAATCGCTTCTGATGCGGCTTCTGCTTCTTCCCTTTTATAATTAATAAAGGCGGCAAAAATTGCAAAAAGTGCTTTTTGATGAGGTTTTAATTTATCCACTCCTTGCCAAAGTTCCCCTAATTGTTGTGTAAATATGGTTTTTGTTTTGTATTCATCAATTATGACTCGGTTGGTTTTAGGGTGTCGGCTGAGTAAGTTATATTTTTTACCAAATTCAATGGGAGTCAGTGCCATCGCCCAAGGACCCTCATTAATAGGTGTTTTTACTAAGTTTAAGCCGGATACTACATTGATGG
>CAXNIG010000042.1:0-6626 GCA_964202445.1 Pseudomonadota bacterium | reverse complement strand
GAAGCCTTCTCCAGCAAACTGAGCTCTTTCCCGACCAACACTTTGCGGTGAATTTGGCCTTGTATTTGACGCTGTAACAGGAAGAGTTTCGAAGCTAGCATTAGGATCATCCCCAGTAGGCGAGGTTGGAGCAGAAAACGAAAAGGCAGTAGCAGATCTTGGTGGTTGAAGAGCAGCTTCGGGTCTACCAGTTTGCACAGGTGTTACAGAACCTGGAGAATCATCGACATGACCAGATGCAGCTCCAGGAGGAGCTCCCACCATAGGGTTGGCAACCATAACAACAGGAAGCAACCCCGCTCTTTCCGCAGGGGTGGAGGGAACATCACGTCCACAGCAAAAACGCTTCCACCAGGGCAACGACCTCCGTCCCTCCGGTGGCTGCCCCTCTAAATGAACCCCTGCTGCACCCAGAGATCTCAGAGAAGATCGACGCCGATCAGACCCGCGATCTGCTGGACTAACTAACACCCCCATAATATTATCATGGCCCCCTACACCTAAAGCTATACCATCAGGACTACCACTACCTGGTGATATTAAAGGCACTGTAGAAGTTCGACGCCCACCAGCATACAGAGCCCTTCTATCTGCGCCGCAGCATCGACAAAAAAGCCATGATAAAATTGCTGAGCAACAACCCGCCACTTTGCGACGGCATGTCAATGTTTCAATAGGACGTGCCGGAGATGGCGCTCCACCAGGAAGCACACGCAAGGGAGACTCAACAGAAACAACAGAACCACGTCGCGACTGAACTGGAGTACGTAACACTGGATAATCAATAAGCTCTGGTGAATTCGCTGATAAATAGCCTTGATAAGCTATAAAATATTCGTCTAGCTTAGTATTTAAATAGGTTTTAGTCTCTGAAGCGCAACTAGGCCCCCACTGCTTCTGAGCCCCCTGCATCATTGCGCTTACAGACGTATAAGGCGGATGTGTTGCTTGTGCACTCCGGATCACAGCATCAACAAACGCTTCTTGTTGCGCCGTGGTATCAGTAGCCGGCCCCTTTGTTTGATTTACACTTACCTGAAAGAGATGCTGACGATATAAAATATCGTAAGCCTTACAGTAATTTCGCATTTCTAAAACCATAGCATAATCACATCTAAGCCCTGGCTTATTTTGTAGAGATTTTAAATATTGTATAAATTCAGGATAATCAGGATAGGTTTGCTTCGCTGCATTAAAAAACTTTTTTAAATAAGCAGACATTGTTGTTAGATCTGATATTTTATCTTTAAGGTTTGTTATTTTTAATAGCTCTTGCGAAAACAGACTGTTACTAACATGAACGCGTCCTGCTCCTGCTCCTGCTCCTGCTCCTGCTCCTGCTCCTGCTCCTGCTCCTGCTCCTGCACGCATAATTAAACCCTCACTTCTGGCTCATGGCATTCATCAGCTTTCCCTGCTTTAAAATAATTTAAAACAGCTGATCCAGCACGCTGAACTGGGGCAGCCATAACACGCCCTACCCCATATGCAACAACACATAAAGCTGCAGTTACTGCAACTCCAACAATCATTTCAAATGGAGAGTCCGTATCTTTTACAAGCTGTATCATTGCAGCAACAAATGGAAGAGACACTTCTGCACTACAAGTAAATGGTATACGTACATCGCAAGATCTACCACTCTCATCTGCAGGAAGAAGCGAGCCACTACAAGAGCTGCTTGCGCAACCCATTTGCATTAATAAATTTGTAGCCCTTGGCGCTTCAAGGGTTAAAGCACCAGACAACATCTCCCAGGTAGGGGGATAACCAGAAAAACTAGCCCGGCTATCCGCTTGAACTAATGTACCACGATTAAAGTAATCACCGGCAGGGCCTGTTGTTTTTGCTAAAAAAGTACAAACACCACTAATCAAAGATCCCATTTGGATCTCCACTTTATTATCACAAGATCCTGGTGGAATAGGCTTTATGCTCTCTTCTCGCTTCAAATAATATAAGACGATATAAACTGCTGCAAGCAAAGCAAAGGTTAGCAATGTCCCTGACAACCCCTGCACGACTCGTGCACGACACTCCACTTTCTTTGCCAATACCAAACAAGGGTCTGAAGCTCGAGCTGGAGCTAATACCTGATTAAGAGACAATGCCGCAATAATATCAGCTACTCTACGCTGCACAAGCGCCTGCAAAAAACTTTGTTGCAACGCAACTCCAGAATCAGCTGATTGGTCTAAACCAAGGCATAGCTGCCCAGCCCATTTTTTGACTAACTCATCATCACAGCTAGCGGAACTGAAAGAAAGAAGTATGTTGGAGAAACACTCCTTTAGCAATTTTTGCACTTTATGATCAAAAGACCCCGGCATGACAAGAAGCTTATAGTCTCTTGCCCTTAATACTCCTATTTCCTGCCTAACAAATTCAGGACTCAACCGATCAACCAAAAATCCAAAAAAACTATTCTGCAATACAAAAACAGATAAGGGTGTATTCAGCACCTCAACTACCATTCCATGATCTCGGAACAATCGATACTTTTGCAAACAAGCAACAGCAAGTGCCAAAGCACTATGTGTCCCCAAATTTTGATTAAGATAAACTGAAGACTGCGGAGGAGAACTAAGTAAAAGATTGTAAAGCTGGCTACCTGCATCCAGATCCTCAGTAATAAGTTGGATATATTTATCAATATATACGGTATCTGGAGCAATCACGAATTGATAACGCAGCTTTTTAATCACACTCAAGGCGAGAGAAAGAGGATCAAATAATTCACGAAATAATTGAGTTAAAACTACCGCATTATTCCCTTCGGCATAAATCCCCTGATACTCACAGATCTTTATTATAAGCAAAGAAGACATTCCCTTATTTTGCTGCAAGTATCTAGACAGATTCGCTTGTTTAAAACGCATTAAATTCTGTCGTTGCCTTGGATGCGCAGAAACCATATTTTGTGTAATACGCAAAAGCTCATCAATGTCATTAGGGAGAGACCTAACCGCAACAGCAGCCCGGGGCGCAGCTGGGGGCACAGCTGGAGGCGAAGCTGAAGGCGCAGCTGGAGGCGAAGCTGAAGGCGAAGCTGGAGGCGAAGCTGGAGGCGAAGCTGGAGGCGAAGCTGGAGGCCCAGCTGGAGGCCCAGCCCCAGGGACAGTCACTACAACTGCCCGGCTGGGCCGGCGAATCTGATCAGGCGCATAACCTACACGTTCCCTAGAAAATTCATCAACCCCTGATCGACTATCACCACCAGAAGGTGCACCTGCACCTCCTGGGGACAAAGCTGGATGACCTCTAGTTAAAGCATTATGCATAAAATTACCCCAAATAATACTAATTTTGCACATATTATGCGTTAAAAATAAAAATGTCAATAAGCTAAGCTATTTTAAAAAATAAAAATCAAAATGTCTTGACTCCTATTATCGGCCATCATTGTTTGATATTTTTTAGAATAAAGATTAGAATGATGCCTGAAAATCATCAAAGGAATCCTCTGCTGTGAAAAAAAAATTAATCGCTCTTTTTATCTTTTTAATCCCTTCAGCCATTATTGCAAACTCTGCCTGCGAAGCTTTAACACAACAACTGTGTGAACGAGACATGAATAACTGGGCGCGACAAGGACAGCCCTATATCTGCACAGCGATGGCAACTCCACCCACTTTCACAATTGATATGACTAACTATGCTGCAGTCATTGTCAGCGCAATTGCAGGCACTGCCCTCAATGGCGAAAGCACCCCTTTAAGCTTTCCTGCCTGTGTTGCAGAAACAGCTGACCCAAGCTGGAATGATGTTTTTGCAACTTACTTTCAAGTTAATACCAGCTGGAATGTAACAACCGCACTCACCAATGCTGACTTCCCACATGCTGGCGTAAATTCTCTTATGCAAATATCTAATGCAACCGGGCAATATCTTGGCGCCAAAGTAGCATGGTGCCCTTGCGGCAGCTATGTTAACGGAGGAGGGTGCACGACCACTGCATTTTATCCATACCTCAACAGTACTTACCTTATGGCTTACAATGATAACGGTGCCGGCACTTTTAATTTAGGCCATTGTGTAGACGGAGAAACGGGAGGCCTTTTACTCTGGATCTACACCCCCAACCTTCAAATTCCACCCATGGGCACGTATAGCACAGAACTACAAATTCAAGCGCAGAGTGTTGTAGTCCGGCCCCCACAAGACACCCGAGCCAAATTCATCAAACCCTAAACTCCAAAGCCTCTAACACAAGATACATAGACATAGAATAGAGCAAAACAAACGAGCTTAATTCTAGACATTAAATAGCATGCAATTTTTGCCTCAGAATATTCATAGTGATCCGCTCTTCCCATTTTGTATTGAAATGTATAATATGGTCTTGCAAAACAGAACTAAGGATGAAAGCATGAAACAGTACAGAATTAATCTTAACAAAACAGACCCACAGATTACTTTGAACATTCCTGCAGATATTCTGCGCGATCTTGCTTTGCGTTCGGCTGAAAATGGCACTCATATTGAAACTGAATTGGCTCTTCGTTTAGCCAGAAGCCTGGAGCGTGATTTGAAAATGATTGAAAAAGACAATCAACTTGCTTTCCAAGCCTTTGAAAAAATTGGCACTTACTTTAATAAATGAGCACTCAGCTGGCAGAGATCCTTCTGCCCTTCCGCTTTAAATAAAACACCATCCCACTCCACTTGATAAGGCAAATGGCAGCTGATTCTTGCTGAATCATAAATCGGATAAACCTGATTAGTGACCAAAGTATTCACTTGCAACGGTAGCCACGCATTTTGCAGACTTTGTAATGCCGCACTCTTACCCTGAAAATTTAATACCCACGCATCCACTTGACTGAATCCTGCATTTTGTAAAAAAGGCACAATCACGTATTTAATCGCTGCTTTGCCGGATTTAAGCTGCGTTATATTTTCTGCAACCAGAACATGATGCTGCGTTTGATAAATCTGGACCGAACCACCCTCCACCTGCAGATCTATCACTTTCACTTGGCCACTTTGCAATGCAGGCATGGGATAAAATAATGGCAGCAGCATGATCCAACCAAGAAAACGCCCAGGCCAACCCGCCGGGGCAAAAGCAATAATCAGGCCGATTTGAGCTAAGAGCATTTCCAAAAAACTCGGCTTGGGCAACATCATGCCCCACCCAGGCTGCAAAGCAAAATAATGCAGCATCTGCCACAATCCATCCATGACCTGATTACTGAAATAAAATAGCATTTGCCCCGCAGCAGGCCAGACAAAAATAAGCACAGCCCCCAATAAAGCCAAGGGAATCACCGCCAAAATCATTAACGGCACCGCCAACAAATTAGTAAAAAACCCAATCAACGAAAAACTCTGAAACACATACACAATAATCGGCACCAGCGCGATATACATTACCCACTGCGGATAAAACCAATCCCACATATAACGCCGCCACCACAGCCTAGATTGCTCACGCCCACCGAGAGTATAAATCAAAAAAAACACTGCCATAAATGACAGCCAAAATGCCACACTATACAGACTAAATGGATTCCACAATAACACTAAAATCAAGGCCCAGACCAACATCTGCAAAGATTGATATTGCCGCAAAAACAAACGCGCCAATCCCATCAGGCCAATCATCCACAAAGCACGTTGCGTGGGCACCACAAAACCAGCCAGGATGCTATAAATCAAACCCAGCAATAATCCAGCAATCAGCCCGACTTGTTCCGCCGGCATCAGCAAAGTTGCTCGGTAAGAACAACTCCACAGATAGCGCAATAAGACCCGCCCCAGCATTGCAAACAAAATAATATGCAAGCCGGAAATCACCATAAAATAGCTCGTACCGGTTCGCTCAAACACCGTCATTTGCACAGGATTAAGCAGGGTTTTATCCCCTAAAATTAAAGCCACTAAAATGCCCTGCATCGATAAATTTTGCGTTGCCTGCAATACTTTTTGATACACGTTATAACGCAAATATTCTGTCGGCGCCAACCAGGGCTTAAACCCAATCATATGATTGTCTGCATGACTCTGCACATACCCTGCGGCAATCACCCCCTGATGCTTTAGATAACCGGCATAATCAAACTCACCCGGATTATTTTGAAAATCCGGATGCTTGACCTTCACCCAGATTTGCCAAAACTGACCTGGCTTAAGCTCAGGATAAGGCTGATACCAATTTAACTCCAACACGCCTTGATCCGTCTTCAACCAAAACCGCAACGCATGGTCTCGATGTTGCGGCAAAGTACTCACCATCCCCGTCACCTGAGTTGGCACATCATATTCCGCAACCGGCCATCGCTGCGTATAAAAATTCCAACACACGATTGCGCCATGCACAAAGGCCAGGATAAAACAGATCAGTACAATGCCACGAAAGCGCAATATTTTCATGCCGCTGAATATACCGAAAATTTGACTTTAAATCAAACTGTATTTATTTTGAAAGTATTTTCTTCAAATAAAAGCCGGTATGTGATTTTTTTTCTTGTGCAATCACTTCAGGTGGGCCCACTGCAATCACATGCCCGCCTTTGCTGCCACCTTCGGGGCCGAGATCAATCATCCAGTCGGCGGTTTTCATCACATCGAGATTATGCTCAATGACAATCAGGGTATTGCCCCGATCGCGCAGCGCGTGCAGG
>CAXNIG010000041.1:0-6654 GCA_964202445.1 Pseudomonadota bacterium | reverse complement strand
CAACACAGGCGCAGTCGACCAGTCTGTTGGATTCTCTATTGGCTGAAACTCACGTTACTCAAGGTGATGAGGCTTATGAGATTACTAAAAATGGCCTCGGAGCGCTTTTACAACAAATGGCTGAGCAAAGTGAGCCTACAGAGCGCATTGATAAACTTTTGATTGACCGGCTGATTGCTAAAATTGATCGGGTCATGAGTGTGCAAGTCGATGAAGTTTTGCATCATGAGCAGTTTTCAAAATTAGAGTCAGCTTGGCGCTCGCTCAAGTTTGTGATTGATCGCACTAATTTTCGTGAAAATATTAAGGTCACAGTCTTGAATGTTTCTAAAAGCGATTTGCTCGAAGACTTTGTCGACTCGCCTGAAATTCCTAAGTCAGGACTTTACAAATTGATTTATACCAGTGAGTACGGTCAGTTTGGTGGGGAGCCCTATGGTGCAATGATTGCAAATTATGATTTTGATTGCTCAGCGCCGGATCTTAAATTATTGCAAAATGTAGCGGCGGTTTCAGCAATGGCGCATGCTCCTTTTATTACGGCGGCTAGTCCTAAGTTTTTCGGTTTAGAAAATATTGAGTCCTTGCCTAATTTAAAAGATATCAAGGCCATTTTTGAAGGGCCGTTGCATGCGAAGTGGCGTGCATTTAGACAGTCAGAAGATGCGCGGTATGTCGGTTTGACGGTGCCTCGCTTTTTGTTGCGGCAGCCGTATCATGTTGAAGATAACCCGTGCAAGAGCTTTCAGTATAATGAGACGGTGCAAGCCCATGGTGATTATAATTGGGGGAACAGTGCCTTTGCGATGGCAACACGAATTGCAGATAGTTTTGCCAAGTATCGTTGGTCTCCAAATATTATTGGGCCCAATAGCGGCGGCTCCGTGGAGGATTTGCCTTTACATCATTTTGAATCAATGGGTGAGATTGAAACAAAAATTCCCACAGAAGTTTTGGTCTCTGATCGACGTGAATATGAGCTCGCTGAAGAAGGATTTATTCCCTTGGCATTTCGCAAGGGCAGTGATAATGCAGCATTTTTCTCGGCTAATTCAGCCCAAATGCCTAAATATTTTGGCACCAGTGAAGAAGGGCGTCAGGCCGAGTTAAATTATCGTTTAGGGACGCAACTGCCGTATATGTTTATCATCTGCCGGATTGCGCATTATCTAAAAGTGCTACAGCGTGAACAGTTAGGCTCGTGGAAAGAGGCGTCTGATTTACAAAAAGAATTAAACAAGTGGATCAGTCAATATGTGGCCAATCAGGAAAATGCGCCCGCTGAAATTAGGAGTCGTAAACCACTCCGCATGGCTGAAATTGAAGTGACCGATATCGAGGGGCAGCCAGGTTGGTATAAAGTGAACATTTTGGTGCGGCCACACTTTAAATATATGGGTTCGGATATTACCTTGTCTTTGGTTGGGAAGTTAGAAAATGGTAAATCATAAAGGGTTAAAAAAATTTAGCCGTCCTTTGCCCTTGATGAAGCGCATTAACGCAGTTGAGGGTGGGGCGCTAAAAAAAGTAGATTGGCAAGCTGAAATTGCAGAGTCCTTGATGTATTTGTTGAATGCGCATCAAGGTTCTGCAATGGTGGCACATGATTTTGGCTTACCTGATTTTAGTCCAGAGGCCGTGAGTATTCATAGTTTGCGGCATTATGAGAAAAATATGCAAAGCGTAATCCGCAAATATGAGCCTCGGTTTAAAGAAATAGAGGTGGTGAGCTCGATTGATCATGAGCATAAAAATCGCTTAATTTTTCATTTTCGTGGTTTTTTGGAAGAAGCGTATTCGATGCAAAAAATCAGTTATTATAGTGTGATGACGGACCATGGTCGTATCATGATGCGTGCTGCATGAGTCATTTGCGTCAATATTATGAAGATGAGCTGGCGCATTTGCGTGATCAAGGTCGGCAGTTTTCTGAGCGCTTTCCTAAGCTGGCGCCGTTTTTGGCTGAAAGTAGTCAAGATCCAGATATCGAGCGCTTGCTAGAGGGCTTTGCTTTTATCAGTGCGAAACTCAAATGTAAAATTGAGGATGCCTATCCTGAGCTCAGTCAGCAATTTTTAGAGTTAGTTGCGCCCTTGTATTTTCGTGCTCAGCCTTCTTGTACCATTGTTGAGTTTAAGCCGAATCCGAGCATGGCCACTGAGATTAAACAAATTGAGCGTGGTACTGCGCTGTTAATGGCCAAAGGGGCTGATCAATACGGTTTAAAAACAATGTATGATCTGGCCGTCCAGCCACTTCAGCTCGCCAGCTTCAGTAAAAAAACCAACCAAAGCCAGTTGATTCTGACTTTAAATTTTGATTTGCTGTATGGGGCCACAAGCCATGATTTAAAGGGGTTGCGATTTTATATTCAGGGTGATTTACGTCAAAGCTATTTGCTGTCTTATTTATTGTTGGAGCAAATGACTCAGTTGGAATTCTGTATAGCGGGGCAGATGACTCTTTTATCCAATGTGAAATTTCAACGGTTGGGCTTGCAGCCGGATTCGCAGCATTGTTTTCAAACACTCTGCAATTATTTTGTGTTCCCCGAGCAGTTTTTATTTCTTGAATTGCAGGCTTTGGATTTTGCTCAGTTGCCTAAGACCAAGCAGTTTAGTTTGCAGATCAGCTTGCAGTGTGATGATCGTGAAAATCTGCAGCTTTCCCAGGACTGTTTTGTATTGCATGCCACACCTGCCGTGAATCTTTGGGCTACGCAGGCCGAGCCTTTGTCCCATCAGTCGGCAAAAATAGAGTATATTTTAAAAGCGCAAACCGTACTTCCTGGTGCAGCAGTGCATAGTATTCTGAATGTGCAGGCTTGGTCTGATGCAGAGAAGGCTCATTTTGCATATCAACCTGCTGCGGCTTTTCCAGTGCAACAAACAGAATTACGCCGCTATCAAACTAGGCTGAAAAAATCAAGCATCGAGGATCATCCCGAAGTCTATCTAGAGTTGTGGAATCCCAGTGCATTGCTTGCTGATGAGGTCATTTCAACAGAGATTTTGGCCTATCAGCCGCTGGCATTTTTGGAAGCGAATGGGCGAAAAGTCTTAAAAGCGGTACAGCCCATTCATGGTCTAGACTTTGAGCATCTTTTGCCTTTTAGTGCGCCGGTTTACCCACCCTTGCAAGATAATATGAGTTGGAAAATCATTACCCATCTAGCGCTGCGCTTTAAAAATTTGCAAGACATTGGCAGTTTGAAACAGCTGATTGTAAGCTATGATTTTTCAGCTTTTCAGCCAGGACGTTCCGTTTCTTTGGGGCGGCGTATTGCAGATGCATTGCTGGAGGTTGCTACGCGTGGGCATCAGCATTTTTATCGAGGTGAGATTATTCATGGCTATGTCTCGCTTATTAAGCTCAAGGAAGATGTCTTTTTAAATCGAGGCGAAATTTTTTTATTGGGAAGTATTTTAGCAAAAATTTTGGCAGAGCATGCGCCTTTTAATAGCTTTCATGAGTTGGAAGTTCAAGGTGTTTTAACAGGGGTTCGTTTTTCATGGCCGACGCTATTTTAATTCAGCGTTTTCAAGCGCAGTCAAAGGCATTATTGAAAATGTCGTGGCAAGCTTTGGCGCGGCTTATTCCAAGCTTGGAGCATGCTGGCTTGCATTTCTTTTATCGGGTTGATCCTAAGCTTGCTTTTCCGGCGCGGGAGATTCAGGCCTTCAATATTCAGCACAATCAGGTTGAATTGAGTCTCAACTTTATGGGTTTACAAGGGGTGAGCACGCCTTTGCCCACCCATTATTCTGAGTTGATTATCCAGGATGATCCTGATGAATCTAATTTGAATGAATTTTATAACTTTTTTAATCAGCAGTTTTTTAGGCATTTGCTGGCTATTCAGCACAAATATGCGTATTTGCCTCAGCTGCAAAGTGATGTGCAGGATCCGCTAAGTCTCAATCTTCTAAGCTTTGCAGGCTTGCATCCCCAGCTTTTTGTAGAGAAAGAAGATTATTTTAAAATGCTGCCGTTTTTACCCTTATTATTGGGGCGGCAGCTTAGTCAATCTGCTTGGTCTCAGCTGATCCAGCAAGTGTTTGACTGCAAGCAAGTCTGGTTAAAGCAGTGGGTCCCCCTAAAAATGCAAATTCCTCGACATGCGAGAAATAATCTGGGCACTAATATTTGCTTGGGTCAAAATGGCAGTTTAGGTGAATATGTGACGCATGCCAAGAATCATGTCGAATTGCATCTGCGGATACTCTATTTAAAAGGGTTTTTGCCACATGAGTCGCAATTCCAGGCTTTACAGCGAATATTGCAATGGATCACGCCCACGCCTACACAATTCACCATAGTGTTGCACATTGAACAAGGCAATGCTATGCATTTGACTAAAAATTTAGGTCTGTATTTGGGGTGGAATAGTCTGTTAACTCAGCATCATAATCCCAATATGGAGATCATGTTATCTGGAGGCTAATTTTATTGCAATACATGCAAAATAGATATACAATGAATATATATTTTTGACCTGGAGAATCTAGATGGCAAGTTTGACATTAAACAAGTGGGGGCATTCTTATGGCATACGCATCCCACAAGTTTTATTGAAGCAATTGCATATTGCCTTGGGAGATCATTTAGAAATCGAAGCTGATGTGCGTGGTCGGCGCTTGATTTTAAAGCCAGTGTCAGAGCGGCAAGGTTGGTTGAATGCCTTTAATCAACAATCTGATCCGGTTGCAGCAGTTGAGATGCCTTTTGACAATGAGTTCGATCACAGTGAATGGACGTGGTGATCTTTCGTTTTGATGTCATTTGGGTTAATTTGGACCCCAGTGTAAGCCATGAAATTCAAAAAACACGCCCTTGCGTAGTGATTTCACCGGATGAAATGAATCATAGCCGTTTTGGAATGATCATTGTGGCCCCATTAACCTCGACTTTGCGCCGGTTTCCAACGCGTGTTCTGGTGAAATGTGAAGGTAAGGAGGGTGAGGTGGCATTAGATCAGATGCGCTCGATCGATCGTGTGCGTGTCATCAATAAAATGACTCACCTGGACTCCAAGTCCGCTCAGCGGGTTCTCGCTATCTTGCAAGAAATGTTTGCTTAAGCCTTGTATTGCCGCGTTCATCATTTACTGTCAAAACATATTGTTGAGTGTTATGTTGCGGTGGCAGTGCAGGTAGATTATAAGCGAGAATCAATATAATAGTGATGAAAGTATGGTAAGGTTTATCTGTATTTTCATGGAGTGTTTTTGATGCAAAGTCCGAGATTATTGACTTATAGGCCAATCTCCTTAATAATTCTGGAATAGATTAATGGAATGACAGAGGGATAAAATGGCCGATCCAAAATTAAGCGTGGCAGCAGCAGATATTGATCAAGTTGCTGAGTTTTTATTTCATCCTACGTACGGCCGGACTGCTGCTTTATATTTGATGACGCTGAGTTTGCATGGTCACTGGCCTCAAGTTCAGACACAGCTTGAGCAGACGCCTGGGTTGATGCGTAAGTTTGAGGCATTTTGTCAGGATCCTAATACATTTAGTGCGTTGCAGGCTAATGTACAAAATTGTGCGACTGCGTTTCGTAATCATAATGTGGATACGAGTTTAGCAAATTTACAACCTTCATAGTTTCAGAAAATATCTTTCCAAGGCTAATACTTCATCTCTAAGCGCAGCTGCTGTTTCAAATTCTAGATTTTTAGCATAATCCCGCATTTGTTTTTCGAGTTGTTTGATTTTTTTGGCCACTTGGTCGGGGCTGAGCAAGCTGAGATCCAGAGTGTTGAAATCTTTTTCTTCTTCTGGAATGCTGCGCGCGCCTTCCATAATATCGTGAATTGCGCGCTGAATACTTTGGGGTGTAATGCCATGTTGGATATTGTACTCAATTTGTTTGGTGCGGCGACGATCTGTTTCATCGATGGCAGTTTTCATTGCAGGAGTCATGCAATCAGCATACAGAATCGCTTTGCCATTGATGTTGCGTGCAGCTCGGCCAATGGTTTGTATTAATGCACGACTTGAGCGTAAAAAGCCTTGCTTATCTGCATCAAAAATAGCGACCAAAGAGACTTCTGGCAAATCTAAACCCTCGCGCAGTAAATTAATGCCGACTAAAACATCAAAAGTGCCGAGGCGAAAATCACGTAAAATTTCGATGCGCTCAACGGTATCAATATCGGAGTGTAGATAGCGTACTTTAATGCCTTGCTCGCAGAGATAATCAGTCAGATTTTCAGACATTTTTTTGGTGAGGGTGGTAATTAAGACCCGCTCGTTAATGACTCGTCGCAGTTTGATTTCTGAAAGTACATCATCCACTTGGCTGGCAACCGGACGGATGATGATCTCGGGGTCAATCAGGCCTGTGGGTCGCACCACTTGCTCTGCAATGTCCTCGCCACTTTGATTCATTTCATAATCGCCAGGCGTCGCTGAAATATAGAGGGTTTGAGGAATAAGGCGTTGAAATTCTTCAAATTGTAGCGGTCGATTGTCTAGCGCCACGGGGAGACGAAAACCAAAGTTGACCAGATTTTCTTTGCGAGAACGGTCGCCTTTATACATCGCACCCAATTGTGGAACGGTGACATGAGACTCATCAATCATCAGGAGTGCATTTTTGGGCAGATACTCAATCAAGGTTGGCGGTGGCTCACCGGGTGCGCGACCT
>CAXNIG010000040.1:0-6780 GCA_964202445.1 Pseudomonadota bacterium | reverse complement strand
ATGAGTCCAAAAGAAATCAATAATACAGGCAGATAAATAAACCATTGATGATCGCTCGCCAAATTTAAATGATCAACTAGAATCAGTGGCACCGCAATAAATAAAGCTGTGAGAATAGCATGTAAACAAAAAATCCCAAAATCTAGGCGTAATAATTCCGGAGTGAATAGTATCTTTTTGAATTGACTGAGTACCGCGCCACTATCACGTTGAATAAACAGTTTGCTTGGAGTGGGTACCCAAAAAAGCAAAACAAAAATACCCAAAACGGCGAGTACAGCCGTACACCAAAAGATCCCAGACAAGCCCACCCAACTATTTAAAATAGGGCCGATAATCAGTGCAATAATAAAGGATAAGCCAATGGTCATGCCCAGAGCAGACATTGCTTTTAGGCGATTTTCCTCGCTGGTATTATCTGCCAGTAAAGCCGTTAAAGTGCTGCCAATTGCGCCTGCGCCTTGAATCGCTCGACCCACAATAAGCATATTGATGCTCTGAGCCCGCGCAGCGACGATGCTGCCGATGATAAACAAAATCAGGCCAAAAATAATCACGGGTTTGCGGCCGATCCGATCCGAACAGAGGCCAAAGGGAATCTGCAACACGCCTTGAGTCAGGCCATAAATACCCAAAGCGAGGCCCATGAGCGCGGGAGTAGCATTTTTAAAATGATCGATGTACAAACTAAATATCGGTAAAATCATAAAAAGGCCTAACATACGAAAGGCATAAATACTTGCTAAGGCAAAAGTGGTTTTTTTCTCGTTGTGTGTCAACATATTAATGTAAGGCGTTGCAAATAAAGATGACTATGATACCATAGTCTCTAATTTTCTGACAGTTTGATTGTAAAAGGGGCCTCATCTATGACTAAAATATGTCGTTTTTTCTCGGGGATTATCTCCATGGGAATGCTCTTGCTTTTGGCTGGATGCAGCAAAATGGAAGTTTTAAATCCAAAAGGCGTGATTGCGGCGGATGAAAAGCAGCTGTTGATTGATGCACTTTGCCTCATGTTGCTGATTATTATTCCCGTGATTATTTTTACTTTGGTCATTGCGTATCGTTATCGGGCCTCTAATACCAAAGCAAAATACTCTCCCAATTGGAGCCACGGTAATTTACTTGAGATAGGTTGGTGGATTTTGCCAGTTATTATTATCGTGATTTTGGGTACAATTACTTGGCGTACGACGCATTCTCTTGATCCTTACAAACCGATCGAAAGCCATGTTCCTCCTGTTAATATTCAAGTGGTTTCATTACAATGGCGTTGGCTGTTTATCTATCCCGAGCAAAATATTGCGACGCTTGATTTTGTTGAGTTTCCTGTTAATACGCCAATTAGTTTTAGCGTGACTTCTGATGCACCGATGAATTCCTTCCAGATTCGTCAATTAGCGGGGCAAATTTATGCGATGAATGGCATGAAAACAGAACTCCACTTGATCGCGAATCAAACCGGTGATTATGATGGACGTTCGGTTAATTTTAGTGGTGCGGGCTTTACAGATATGACATTTATTGCACATGTGGTGCCACAAGCTGATTTTAATGCCTGGGTACAATCCGTTAAAAAAGGCAACAATGTGCTGAGTATGGCAGCCTATAAACAACTGGCTCTGCCTTCGCAAGATCACAGTGTCCAACTTTATTCAGCAGTGGCTCCCGACTTATTTAACTCCATCATTATGAGTTATATGGGACCGGATATGCCAAGCAATATGATGCCTGCGCATATGAATATGGCAACGGGCTCTTAAATTAAATCTGGCTAATGATAAGGAAATAATATGCTTGAACATCTCATTTTTGGCAAACTCACACTGGATGCCATTCCCTACAAAAACCCAATTATTATGGGTGCCGGTGGCGGTATGATGGGTCTGGTTGCCTTTTTAGTCATTGGCTCTTTATTTTATTTTAAAAGATGGACTTGGCTGTGGAAGGAATGGCTGACTTCCGTCGACCATAAAAAAATTGGCATCATGTACATTATCCTAGCTTTTGTTATGTTATTGCGTGGGTTTGCAGATGCAATTATGATGCGTACGCAGCAGGCTATCGCTGTGGGTAATTCGATGGGTTATTTGCCGCCTGAACATTACAATCAAATTTTTACTGCACACGGGGTGGTGATGATCTTCTTCGTTGCCATGTCTTTTGTATTTGGCTTAACGAACTTAGTGGTTCCCTTACAAATTGGGGCGCGTGATGTGGCTTATCCCTATCTGAACTCCTTAAGCTTTTGGCTGTCAGTCATGGGTGCAATGCTCTTGATGGTTTCTTTGTTGGTGGGTGATTTTGCTGCAACGGGTTGGCTGGCGTACCCTCCTCTTTCTGAATTGCAATACAGTCCAGGCGTGGGTGTGGATTATTATCTATGGGCTTTGACCGTATCTGGCTTTGGAACGCTGATTGGCGGGATTAATATTCTGGTCACCATTATCAAAATGCGTTGCCCAGGCATGACCTTGATGAAAATGCCTTTATTTACTTGGTCTGTCTTGTGCTCGATGATTTTAATTGTGATTGCATTTCCAATTTTGAATATTACATTGGGGATGCTGTTCTTTGATCGCTTTTTTGGAATGCATTTCTTTACCTCAGGTTTTGGTGGCAATCCAATGATGTACATTAATTTGATTTGGACTTGGGGGCATCCTGAAGTCTATATTTTGGTTCTGCCTGCTTTTGGTATTTTTTCGGAAGTCATTGCAACGTTTTCTAAAAAAACTATTTTTGGTTATGCTGCAATGGTCTGGGCAACTTTCGTGATTACATTTTTATCCTTTACGGTCTGGGTCCATCATTTCTTTACCATGGGTGCGGGCGCAGATGTGAATGCTGTGTTTGGAATTGCGACGATGATTATTTCAGTGCCAACGGGCGTTAAAATCTTCAACTGGATGGCAACGATGTATCGTGGACGTATTACCTTCTCTACTCCTATGATGTGGGCTGTTGCCTTCTTGATTACCTTCTCAATTGGTGGAATGACGGGTGTATTGATGTCTGTTCCTGGCGTCGATTTCCAAATGCATAATAGTGTATTTTTGATTGCGCATTTTCATAATACGATTATTGGGGGCGTGCTATTTGGCTTGTTTGCTGGGTATACCTACTGGTTTCCTAAAGCAACAGGATTTAAACTAAGCGAGACATTGGGTAAATATGCGTTCTGGTGTTGGTTTCTTGGGTTCCTTTTAGCCTTTATGCCTTTATATGCACTGGGCTTAATGGGAATGACGCGACGCATTAATCATTACTCTGTCGCCTCAGGATTTCATCCCTTCTTAGTCTGTGCTTGTGTCGGAGCCTTTATTATTATGGCTGGAATTATTTTGCAGTTGGTGCAACTGGGGCATGCTCTCAAAAATCAAACCAAAAATAAAGTGGGTGCGGATCCTTGGGATGGCAGAACCTTGGAATGGTCTATTCCTTCTCCTCCACCGTTCTACAACTTTGCGCATGAACCAAGAGTTCATCATCGCGATGATTTTTGGCATACTAAGCAAGCGGGTACAGTTGCTGCGACGCAACCTTATGAAGATATCCATATGCCAAAAAATACTGCCATGGGCTTTGTGATTGGTGTGTTGGCAGGGCTTTTTGGTTTCGCTATGGTTTGGGAAATGCCGATTCCTGCCACTGTAACAGGCGTGGCGATGGTCGCCTGTATTATCGCGCGAATGTTTAATTTTAAGACCGATTACTATGTGAAGGCGGCAGAGGTCGAAAAAATAGAAGCCGCTTATCTAAAGGGAGCAAAAGCATGAAACATTCTGCAGTAGATCATTCTCACGGGCATCATCATGATGGTCCTGATGCCAAAGCCACATTTGGTTTCTGGCTCTATATCATGACAGATTGCATGATGTTTGCAGCCTTGTTTGCCACGTTTATTGTTTTACGCAACAATACCTATGGTGGCCCAGGCATTACGATGATTTCTAATTTGCATGATGTCATGATGCGCAGTATTGTCTTATTGGTCATGGTTTTAGCCTCAGGATTTAGCATGGTAGCCATGCATAATAAATCAG
Organism: Pseudomonadota bacterium; assembly: GCA_964202445.1. Lineage (GTDB taxonomy): Bacteria > Pseudomonadota > Gammaproteobacteria > Francisellales > CACEW01 > JAJZUD01. The sequence continues at coordinate 2,731 of CAXNIG010000040.1, read as the reverse complement.
TGGGTGGAACGCAATTATGGCTGGTGGTCAGTGCATTGATTGGCGTAGTGTTTTTAGGGATGCAATATCAAGAGTTTGATTGCGTATTCAAAATGGGCTATACCTGGCAAAGCAATGCCTTTATGTCATCTTATTTTACAACAGTGGGCTTATTTTGCGTGCATATTGCTGTGGTGTTGTTATGGAGCTTGATTTTGCTGATTCAATTAGCCATGCAAAAATTCACTCCGATGATGCAAACACGCGTCATTTGTTTGAATATGTTTGTAAACTTTTTGAGTATTATCTGGATTTTTGTATTCAGCATCGTATATTTAATGGGGGCAATTTAATATGAGTAAGCAAACTTCGGGTAGTCTATTGGCTTCCTATTTGATTGGATTTGTCGTGTCGATAGTCTTGACAGTGGTGACCTTTAATTTAGTGATGCATCACCATTTTTCAAGTATTGATCTGTATGCTGCCATTGCTGTTCTCGCGGTCTTATTATTGTTTGTCCAATCCGTCTTTTTTCTACGCTTAAATGCAAAAACCAGTGATGATAAATGGAACTTGGTTGCCTTTGGCTTTACGTTGTTCATCATTTGCTTAGTGGTTGCAGGATCACTATGGATTATGTACAACCTTAATTACAATATGGTGAGCCATTAGTGAAGTTTTTTGAGCTCACGAAACCCGGGATCATTTTTGGTAATGCGGTAACGGTTTCAGGCGGTTTTTTTTTGGGTTCGCATGCGCATTTTGATTTTTGGGCTTTTTTAGGCACTTTGATTGGCATGTCTTTGGTTGTAGCTTGTGGCTGTGTATTTAACAATATGATTGATCGTGATATTGATCAGCTAATGGAACGTACCCAACATCGTCCTATGCCTCAAGGCCTTATTCCTTTGCCCATTGCATTTATTTATGCGGTGATACTGGGCATAGCCGGTTTTACTGTCTTTTACTTCACAACTAATTTATTGGCTTTAAGCGTGGCTGCTGTCGGTTTATTCTTTTATGTGGTGGTGTACAGTTTATTCTGGAAGCGCCGTTCTACTTTGGGAACCACCATTGGCGGTATTGCTGGGGCTGTTCCCCCTGTTGTGGGTTATTGTGCTGCAACCCACCATTTTAATGCTGCGGCTGTGATTTTATTCTTGATTCTGTTTTTTTGGCAGATGCCCCATTTTTATGCGATTTCCATTTATCGTCTTAAAGATTTTGCTGCTGCAAGCATTCCCATCCTACCGCTTAAAAAAAGTATTCATTATACCAAGGTCTGCATTCTCTTATATATTATAGCGCTCATAGGGGTTGCGATTCTGCCCACGCTCTTTGGCTATATTGGCTGGGTTTATTTTGTGGTCGCACTTGTGTTAAACTTAACATGGTTAGGCCTAGGCATTAAAGGTTTTAAAACACAAGCAGATCGCCCTTGGGCACGCAAAATGTTCTTGTTCTCAATCTTAGATATTACCCTTTTGTCTATCATGATGGCCGTGAGCATTTAAATATATTCGAGGAAATAAAAATGAAAACTCAAGATTTACGAATTAAAAGTATCAAGCCTTTAATCTCCCCTGCTTTATTATTTGAAGAATTACCTTTGTCAGATGAATTAGCTTTACAGATTCAGGCACAGCGGCAGGCAGTAGCAGAGATTATTCATGGGCGGGATTCTCGTCTTTTAGTCATTGTTGGGCCCTGTTCTATTCATGATCCTAAAGCCGCTTTAGAATATGCAGATCGTCTTGCCAGAGTGGCCAAAAAATTACAGCATAAATTGCTGATTGTGATGCGGGTTTATTTTGAAAAACCACGCACAACGGTGGGTTGGAAAGGTTTGATTAATGATCCTTATCTCGATGATACCTGCAATATCAATCAAGGCTTGCGTATTGCGCGACATATTTTACTAGATATCGCAAGCAAGGGTCTGCCTATTGCTGTAGAGTTTTTAGATACCATTTCACCCCAATATTTGGCCGATTTAGTCAGTTGGGGGGCGATTGGCGCCCGAACCACTGAAAGTCAAGTGCATCGTGAGCTGGCTTCAGGTTTATCCATGCCGATTGGGTTTAAAAATGCGACCTCTGGGGATATCGATATTGCCTTAGATGCAGTGAAGGCAGCGGGCCATCCACATAGTTTTCTGGGGGTCACCAGTCAGGGTTTATCTGCGATCGTGATGACGCATGGTAATCCAGATGCGCATATTGTATTACGCGGTGGCAAGTCGGGCCCTAATTATGATGTGAATGCCTTGCAAGCGATTATTGAAGCTCAGCAGGCCCGTCAGGTTAAAACAGGGATTATTGTGGATGCAAGCCATGCCAATAGTCAAAAAGATTATCGACGCCAAATCGAAGTGCTGGAGTCTGTCTATCAAACCAAACAAGATCATCCGGAATGGCCGATTGCAGGCGTGATGATTGAGAGCCATCTGGAAGCGGGGCGTCAAGATTTAAAGCCGGGTCAAACGCTGCGCTATGGACAAAGTATTACCGATGCATGTGTGGACTGGGCGCAGACTGAGGCTATTTTAAATAAACTAGGCGCTTAAGTATGCATGCGGTTCATTTTGGTAAAGTGATGATCATCGGCCGCGGTTTGATAGGCGGCTCTCTCGCTTTAGATATGGCGCATTTGCATTTGGCAGATCAGATTTTTTATCATGATTTTTCCGCAGCAGACTCGGCGCCTTTGACTGAAATTGCAGATGCAGACTTAGTGATTTTTGCAACGCCAG
>CAXNIG010000039.1:0-6863 GCA_964202445.1 Pseudomonadota bacterium | reverse complement strand
TTTTCCTGGGCTGTGAGATTCATAAAGCACTTTTCGCCAAAAAGGTGATTGTGTTTTATTAGCCCAATAGTGAGCGCTAAAGCTCGTTTTGACTGGTTCCCCGCGTTCGTGAGGATGACACAAGGCGGGGTAACTGCCGTTTCTGGGTTGATAAAAGCATTGTACTTTCAAATTGCATGGGTGTCATGGAATGCAAAAAAGGCGACAAAATTGAATATTTCAGCTGCAAAAATAATGGCGTTGTGTCAGGAATCGTAGAGCGCAAGCACAGTTTTACAGACATTTTCAATAACCATCTCAATGCTGTTGCAATGAACTAAGGTATCGACCTGGTGGTTGCTGTTGATAGCAAACACTTTCTTGCGAAATTGCAGGCCATATGCGATTTCTGAAAGTGTTCCATGTCCTCCCCCAATCGCAACAAGGCATAGAGAAGAGGCAGCAATAATTGAATTTCTTGCAAAGCCTACCCCTGTTGCAATCGGGATGGTTACAAATTGATTGGCGTGCTCAATGCTGAGCTCGGGCAATAAGCCAATGCTAATGCCATTGCCTGCTTCGGCGCCTTTGCAAGCTGCCTCCATCACGCCGGTTCTTCCTCCGCATATGATTACTAGTCCTAGTTCTGCAAGAGCCTTTCCAATTTTTTCGGCAAGTTGATATTGTTCTGGTGTAGGCGTATTTGTGCCAATCACGCCGATAGGTATTTTTATCTTGTTTTTTGAGTTTTGTAATTTTTTTACGGATTCATAAAGCATGCATCAGTCTCCTGTTTTGTTGAGATTTAAGATGGCGAGAAAGCTTGGCTGCTCAAGCAAAGGGTTGATTAAAGCATTACCAGCATGGGATTCATCGTAGGCTCATCAAGAAGCATCGCTTCAAAGACTCATAAAGTCAAGTTGACAGGCTTTGGTTTTGTGCTACAGTAGATTTTAAGGTGAATGAACAAGAGACTCATGCCATGCAAGATAACTTATCTCATCTGCGGGGCTTGCCTAAAAGCATTTTAAAAGTTCTGCCCAAGCTTATTGTAAATCGTAAGGGCACTGATGCGAATGCGGTCATGCAAACTAAAGACATCATTGCGTATATCAATCCACATGAGCCCTACGAATTAACCCAATCCGGCTTAGCACAGCGTACGGATGTGTCGAAGAGGGTGCGGGTGAGTACCGTCAAGATGAGCGCTAAGCAAGTTCCTCCAAAACATGTCTGTATTGATGGTCATTGGGACAAAGAGGAGTATATTAAGGAAACTGATGCGAATATTTTAGGGGGGTTGGGTACTTTTACGCTTAAGGGTAAAGGCCAGATTGAAATTCCTGTATTGACTGCGGATCCTTTTTCTCTGGCATTTTATGGCTCACGTTTGATTCCTATTGGCGATACGGTGGTTTTTGAATCAGAAAAAGTCCTGCCTTTGACGGTGATGAATACCGGCGAAACCTATATTAATCAATACCTGATGCTAGCAGATTATGGGCATGGGGCTTATATTGAATATCATGAGCAGCCACATTTCTGGATGCCGACTTCCCCTGATAGCCGGGGCTTTGTGATTTTGGGTCGAGAAATGAATGGTAAATATTTTCTGACCGGCTTTAAAATTCCCTTCGGTTATGGTTTGTATACAAGTGGCTATGTTTTGCATGCAGACTCATTTCTGATTGGCGAATATCTAGTGGTCTATACTTTGGCGGCAGATTATTCTACCGTAATTTTGAAAGATGCAGCGGGTCACTTAGTGCCGTTTGTCCCTGTTGAATATTCAGATACAGGCATGAATGATCCCATGGTCATCGCTTTGCGAGAGGCCATTCAGAAGGGGCAGTTGGAGATTCTCAAACAATTGCTGCAGGATCCATTCATGCAGACAAAAATAGCCGCTGCAGATAATATTGCTTTGCGTGAAGCGGCGGCTCAGGGACATTTGGCGGTATTGGATTATTTGCTGAGTTTTGCTGCGGTGTGCGATCAGATTACGGCATTCCAAAATGGCGCCTTGGCGCTATCCAGTAAAAATGGTCATCTGCAGATCGTTAATCGTCTTTTGGAGTTTGCAGCAGTACAAAAAGAAATTACTGCAGCTGAAAATAAAGCGCTGACCTGGGCAGCAGCAAATGGTCATGTGGCGATTGTGAAGCGCTTATTGCAGTTTGAAGCAGTGCATCAGACGGTTGCTGACAATGACAACGAAATTTTCCGTGAAGCTGTTAAAAATGGTCATCTAGAGATTGCAGAAATTTTGCTGCACTATCCCGCCGTTCAAGCCCAGATTGCAGTATTCGATAATGAGGCCTTAAAAGTGGCCATGGAAACAGGCAATCTTGCTTTGGTTAATCAGCTGTTAAAATATGATGCTGTGCAAGCGCAAATTGCCCAGAATGCTGCAGATCAAGAGCTCTTATGGATCGCCAAAAATCAGCATCTGGATATTTTGAATCGCCTTTTGGAGGTGGATGCTATCAGTCAAAATATGCATATTTTGGATAATGAATTATTGCGGGCGATTGCGGCTAAAGGTTATGTTGAGATTGTTGATCGCCTGCTGCAACTTGAGTGGGTTCAGCAAAACGTTGCAGCCTGCTATAACGAAGCGCTGCGTGAGGCCGCCAAACAGGGGCATCTCGCAATAGTGAACCGGCTGCTGGAGTATCAATCGGTGCAAGATGCGGTGGCTGCATGTGATAATGAGGCTTTGCGTCAAGCCGCAGGGAACGGCCATCTTGCAATTGTGGCGCGCCTCCTGCAATTTGATGAAGTGCAACATAATGTGGCTGCTTGCTATAACGAGGCCTTTCAACTTGCGGTGATCAATGGACATCAAGATGTCATGGAGCGATTATTGCAGTGTCCTGTAGTGCGGTCGTTTGAGGATAAATATCAGTTTAGAAAAAAATGGGCGTTTCTATCCAGAGGTTCTAATACCCAGCCAAAGCTTGAATGAGGCTTGCTGATCGCGAGTTCCACAGCGTGGCGAGGACTGTTTGAGCTGGCAGTAAGCCTCATTCAAGCTTTGGATGAGTATAATTTTTGATGGGACTACTGGGCACTACTATTCATTTCACTCACTAAGGTTGCGGCCAAAGTCCTGATCATGCTGCCTGTTGCACCCCCTGCCCACATGCTATTGGCGCTGACGTGGAAAACATTGGATAAGTCGTAGTGTAGCCATTTTTGCTTGGGTTCAACAAACCGGTTTAAAAAGCCTGCTGCGGTAGATGCACCCCCTGGGGTTGGGGTGGTCAATGCATTGATGGTATCGGCTACAATCGAGGGGAGAAGATCTTGATGCCAGGTTTCCAGCGGTAAGGGCCAGAGGTTTTCATGAACTTGTTCGGCGTGAGCAAGACTGCGGTTACGTAGTGCGGCATTCATGCTGAAGACGGAGCAAAAATCTGTCCCTACTGCAATCTGTGAGGCGCCAGTTAAGGTGGCGACATCGATGAGGAATTCAGGCTTGCTTTCTTGAGCTTTGATAAAGCCATCAGCTAATACTAGGCGGCCTTCGGCATCAGTGTTAATGATCTCAACGGTCACACCATTTTTGAAGCGAAGAATATTCCCAGGAAGATAAGCATGGCTGCTGATCATGTTTTCTGCGCAGCAGAGAATGAGCTCAACTGGGTGGCTTAAACCTTGAGATAAAACCAGAGCTAAGGCTGACGTTACCGTCGCAGCCCCACCCATATCACATTTCATATAGGTGATGCCGTCTGTTTTACCTTTTAAAATGTAGCCGCCACTGTCAAAAGTTATCCCTTTGCCGATTAATGCTGCTTTGATGGGCTGGCCAACTTGATCATTGGGATAAATTTTTAGGGAAAATAAAACAGGTGGGTTTTGACTGCCGCGGCCTACATTATAACAACCGACAAAGCCGTGGTGCTTGAGTTCCTCTCCCGTGACATATTGGGTTTCAATATGATATTGATCATGGGCCATTTCACGAATAAAAGCCTCTGCCGCATGAGCGAGTTTAAGGGGGGTGCATTCATCTGGGCCCAGATTAATCTGGTGTTTGGTCCATTCGCTGACTTTGATCCATGTATGGAGCTGCTTTTTTTCTTCGGCAGGCAGGTTGGCAAAATGAATTTTGCCTGGATTAAGTGGGCGTGTATAGCCTTGATAAAAGGCCCATTGTTCTTCCAAAGTCCAGGCACCACTTAATTCTACTTCATTGAGGCCCATTTGGTCGCATTGACGACCTGCTTTTTGTAATTCGCGCCAGAAATAAGGGTGGTCAGCTGGAATTTCAACGCAGAAATAGCCCTCGTGAAAGCTGATTAGATGGCTTTTTTTTAGATCAGGATAATCGGTGCGGGTGCGGGATAGTTTAATTTTCATGGTCAAAGACCTCCTTGCAATAAATCGTGAAGATGAATAATGCCGCAAATTTTGCGCTGTGAATCAAGAACAACGAGAGATGTGATTTTATAGGTTTCCATAATATCAAACGCTTTGCTGGCAAGATCATCGGGTGCAACAAACTTGGGCTGTGCGTTCATGAGTTGGGTAATAGGCGTTTTCATATCATGGCCTTCTTTTTGCAGAGTGCGCCTGACATCGCCATCGGTAAAAATTCCGAGCAGAATAAGATTAGCGTCACTGATTGTTGTCACACCTAAACGCTTGCTCGTCATTTCGATGAGCGCATCTGAAAAGGTAGCCTGAGCACTGACACGAGGAATATCTTGGTCTTGATGCATAAAGTCAGAAACTTTAAGTAAAAGACGTTTACCCAAATTGCCGCCAGGATGCGAGAGTGCAAATTGTTCCTTGGTAAAGCCGCGCGCTTCTAACAAAGCAATGGCAAGGGCATCGCCCATTACCAAGGTTGAGGTGGTGCTGGCGGTGGGCGCAAGGCCTAAAGGACAGGCTTCTCGATCAACGCCAGTGCACAGTGAAATATCGGCTAAACGTGCCAGGGGAGATTTAAGATCACCGGTCATGCTAATTAATTTGGCACCTATTTTTTTAATTGAAGGCGCTAAACTTAAAATTTCTGGGGTTTTTCCTGAATAAGAAATGGCGAGGATGACATCCTGTGCGGTGACCATGCCCAAATCACCGTGCATGGCTTCAGTGGGATGAACAGAAAAAGCAGGAGACCCAGTGCTGGCTAGGGTCGCTGCAATTTTACTGCCGATATGGCCCGATTTGCCAAGGCCAATCACCACAATGCGGCCTTTGCACTGTAGAAGGAGTTCGCAAGCATTATGAAATTCTGGGCCCAAATGGTCTAGCTGTTTTAAGACGCCGTCGCTCTCGATTTTAATAACTTCTTGCGCAATTTTACGAAAGTCCATAAAATGTGACCTATCAAAGATTGGTTTTTTTGAATACTTAGCATAGCGGAGTTCGTGTGGAAGTCAACCCTTTTGTCGCAGAATTGGATAAAATTCACTTTTATCGAGGTGAGCGCGCCATTTTTAAAAATTTGAATATGCAGATTCGGCAAGGGCGAATTACGGCGATTATGGGCCCTAGCGGTACTGGAAAAACCACGCTCTTACATTTATTGGGTGGATTGTTAATGCCTAGTAGCGGGACATTACACGTTTTGGGTCAGAATACACAGAAGCTGCGAAATCGGGATTGGCTGGATTTGCGTAAACGGATGGGGATGTTGTTTCAAAGTGGTGCTTTGTTTAATGATCTCAGTGTGTTTGATAATGTGGCATTTTCACTGCGCGAGCATACGGCTTTGCCTGAATGTGTGATTACGGACATTGTTAAAATGAAATTAGAAGCAGTGGGTTTGCGGGGCTCAGAGCATTTGATGCCCGTTGAATTATCCGGTGGGATGGCGCGTCGTATTGCTTTGGCCCGAGCCATGAGTTTAGATCCAGAAATGATGTTGTACGACGAGCCTTTTGCGGGTCAGGACCCTATTTCGATGGGTGTATTAGTGAAGCTCATTCGTACCTTAAATGATAGCTGTGGTTTGACCTCGATTTTGGTATCGCATGATGTCCATGAAGTGTTAGAGATTGCAGATGATGTGTTTATTATTTCGGGAGGAGAGGTGATTGGTCAGGGCACGCCTGCTGAAATTCGTAAAGATGCGTCCGCTTTAGTGCGGCAGTTTATTGCAGGCGAGCCTGATGGCCCTGTGGCATTTCGCTATCCAGATGCGGTTTCAGTCAAAGATGATTTTTTAGGGAGCGGATATGCTAAATAAAATAGCCGCTTTGGGGCGTACAGGCTTAAATTTTTTAACGGACTTAGGCCATACGAGCCTTTTTTTAATGCAAGCCATTTTTGGCCCGATTCGTTTGCGCGATTTGATTAAACAATTGTATATGGTCGGCGTGCTTTCGCTTGCAATTATCATTGTGTCTGGTGGATTCATTGGGTTTGTTTTGGGTTTGCAGGGGTTTTATACCCTGTCACGGTTTAGTGCGGAGAGCGCTTTGGGCCAATTGATCTCTTTAAGTATTGTGCGGGAGTTAGGGCCGGTGGTGACGGCCTTATTATTTGCGGGGCGCGCCGGTAGTGCCCTGACTTCGGAAATTGGGTTGATGAAAGCAACAGAGCAGCTCTCTGCACTACAGATGATGGGTGTTGATCCCATTCGTCGCATTATTGCCCCACGCTTTTGGGCCGGACAAATCAGTATGCCGATTTTGATGTTGATCTTCAGTAGTGTGGCTATTTTTGGAGGGTACTGGGTCGGTGTATCTTGGCTGGGGGTTGATGGAGGATCTTTTTGGAATAATATGCAGTCTTCCGTTCAGTTTGGAGATGATATTTTAAATGGCTTGCTCAAAAGTGTGGTCTTTGGTTTTGTGGTGACTTGGATTGCAGTTTATCAAGGATTTACTTGTCTTCCCACCGCTGAAGGGATTGCCAAAGCCACC
>CAXNIG010000038.1:0-6907 GCA_964202445.1 Pseudomonadota bacterium | reverse complement strand
GAATAGTCTGAGAGCCTTGCTGAGCCAGGCTAGTGTTGTGCCCTCATTAGTCAATGCGATGCAGCATCCCAATGAGAGAAGCTTGTCATGGTATCAATATCAATCCTTATTTATTGGTCCTAAGACCATTCAGGGTGGGCAAAACTTTAGCAGAGTGCATCGACAGATGCTTCAGCTTGCCGAGCGACGCTATGGCGTTTCACCTGCAATTATTGTCGCTATTTTGGGAGTTGAGACCGTTTATGGTTTAAATGAGGGTCATGTCAGTGCGCTGAATTCCCTGTATACGCTGGCCTTTGCTTATCCACGACGCGAGACTTACTTTCAAAATGAATTGGCGCAGTTTTTAGTGCTGACGCGTGATGCTGATTTTGATCCAGTGAGCGTAAAAAGCTCTTATGCGGGAGCGCTGGGTATGCCGCAATTTATGCCGAGTACTTATCGGACTTATGCTGTTTCAGCAGGTCCGTATTATCCGGATTTATTTTCAAATCCCAATGATGTTATTTTAAGTGTGGGGCATTATTTTGCCAAAATGGGTTGGCAGTCAGGGCAGCCGGTTGCTTTGCCTGCAATGGGTGTCCAAGGGAAAGCCATTGCCGATGGGTTGCTCAATCAAACTTTAAGTCTACAAGAATTTGCGCAGGCAGGTGTCATTCCGGTTAATGCGCAGTATGTTCAAAAAAATCCTCAGCTGCAAGCCAAGTTGCTGGGTTTAACTGGAAAAAATGGCTTAGAGTATTGGTTTGTTTTTCATAATTTTCAAGTCATCAAGCGCTACAATAGTAGCAATCTTTATGCCATGGCGGTTTTCCAATTAAGTCAGTTGGTGAGTAATTCCTGATTGGCCTTATTGATTTGAGTTTGGTAGGATTTTAAATCATCAGCATAGCTTTGCTTTTGTTCGCGCAGTTGGGTTTTGAGTTGCTCAATGACGAGGTCCATGTTTTGGCGTAAATCATTGATTCGATGGGCAACCTGTTCTTTGATTAAATCTGCGTAGTCTTTGGTTTCTAAAGCAATTTTTTCGGCAGTTTCACGGCGGGCCTGTTCTTTGAGCAAAGAGGACTCTAGGCGTTTGATTTTAATAATGAGTGCTTCAGCGCTTAAGCTTTCTAGAGGGGCTTCTGGCGTAGGCTCGTAATCAATATGCTGATTTTGATGATGATGTTGAGGATGATTATGTTGATTGTTCTGCTGTGACTGAGGTTCGCGCCGCTGTTGCTGCTGTGGTTTTTTGGCTTGAAATTGTGGGCGTTTTTGAGTCTGTTGTTGGGCATTATGATTGTGTGTGGGTTGTGGAGGAGTATGCTCTGTGACGACAAGTGCAGGCGCAACCGCAAGAGTCGGTGCCCGTGTGAGAGCAGGTTTGACTTCCACTGTGACGGCTTGTGTGACGGCTTGTACAGGAGGAGGTGTGGGGGTTGTTTTTACATCCGCTTCAGGGTGAATGCCGGAGAGTAAGTCTTGCTTGCTTTCTTGCATAATTCCTTCAATATGTTTTTGGATGCTGGCAACGCCTCCTTTTTGCAGAAGTTCACGAATATTTTGGGCAGTGGGTTCAGCACCTTGGGAAAGTAGTTTTTCAAAGGCAGCTCTGACTTCAGCAGCATTAATTGCGGGTCTGGACATTGAGGATACTCCTGGGTGATCAAAATAGTTCGCTTATTGTCGCATAGATTGGATTTTTAATCAAAAGATTGCAAAGGCTTATGCCATATTTTTAAACAACTGGCCATCATCTTGTCAAAATCAGGATGATAGGTGAGGCGTTTTATCGCTTTGCCTTGATCGCGCCAGGTGGGTTCCCCAAACTGAGTCTCGGGCGGAAGGATGCTGTAATAGCTACCATTGCGACCAAAGTAAGGATCTTGAGGTGAGACAGGGAGTGCGACATGTGAGAGGCATAGAATCTCAGGGTGATTTTTAAATTCAGCACCGCTATATATTGTCAGATAACTGGATGCTTTGGGAAAACGAGCAAAAGCGTCTAGGGTCGCTTGGGGTTTAATGGTGTGATCATCTAAGCTCACTGCGCCAAAAATACGTGGCCAAGTTTTTTGTAATTTAGATTTTTGATGATACAGATTAATGGTCTTCTGGACTTCAGCTACGACACAAATTGGGAAGCATTGGTAGCTGCCATAGTTAACGGCTTGGCTTTGAGTGCAAAATAAATGAGGTAGAATTTTATCGAGTTTGAGCTTGCATAAAGAGGGAAAAGTACGTGCAATGGGAGAAATGCCCAAGCAGGGTGAAATCAAGCCCAATGCGCTGATTTTAAACTCAAAGCTCATCAGTAAAGCTAAAGTAGCACCGAGGGAGAAGCCGATTAAGCTGATATCTGCAATGTCATATTCTGTTTGGATGGAGCGAATGCCATAGCGACAGGCCTCTAGCCATTCTTGATAGCGTACGGTCTTAAGTTGAGTCCACTCTGTGCCATGACCCGGGAGTAAAATGGCTCGGACTAGATAGCCCTGCTGTGCCATAAACTCACCGATTGAACGCATAATATAAGGCGAGGCTAATAGGCCATGAATGAGCACAACCGCTTTGCCGTTAGGATGTTGCGGCTTTATTTCGAAAGGGCAACTCATTTCAAGACTTTCACCTGATCTAAACTGCGCAATCCAGCTGCGTTGTTTTGCAATATAATCACTAAAGGCTTCAGGCATTATTTGCGTTTTTTAATGGCTTGATAGGGCCGCTCGGATTGACCTACATACAGTTGACGAGGTCGACCTAATTTAGAGTCTTTATCCCCGATCATTTCATTCCATTGCGAAATCCAGCCAACCGTTCGTGCCAGAGCAAAAATGACTGTGAACATCGAAGTGGGAATTCCAATAGCATTCAAGATAATGCCAGAATAAAAGTCCACATTGGGATAGAGTTTGCGTTCGATAAAGTAAGGGTCGCTGAGTGCAATATCTTGCAAGCGCATCGCTACTTGTAGAATAGGATTGTTGTTGTCACCCAGTTCGGCGAGCACTTGCTGACAAGTCTCCCGCATCACTGTTGCGCGAGGGTCAAAGTTTTTGTAAACACGATGGCCAAAGCCCATTAAGCGAAAACCACTGTCTTTGTCTTTGGCCATGGCAATATATTTGTCGATATTGTCTGGATGGCCAATTTCCATGAGCATTTTCAAGGCTGCTTCATTTGCGCCGCCATGTGCCGGCCCCCATAAAGCAGAGATGCCCGCTGCAATACAAGCATAGGGATTGGCTCCGGTTGAGCCAGCTAAACGAACCGTTGCAGTTGAGGCATTTTGTTCGTGATCCGCATGGAGGATAAAAATTAAGTCCATCGCTTTAGCAAAGACGGGATTGGGTTTATATTCTTCGCAAGGTGTGCCAAACATCATATACAAAAAGTTTTCAGCATAAGTGAGGTCATTGCGTGGATACATAAAAGGCTGGCCCAGGGAGTACTTGTAACACATGGCTGCAATGGTTGGCATCTTAGCAATCAGGCGATGAGCAACGAGTGCGCGATTATTTTCGTCATGAATATTCAGTTTGTCATGGTAAAATGCGGAGAGCGCACCCACAACGGCTACCATCACTGCCATTGGATGCGCGTCTCGTCGAAAACCACGGAAAAAATGCACCACTTGCTCATGAATCAAAGTGTGATATTTAATGCTTTTTTTAAAGGTCGCCATTTGTTCGGCTGTGGGGAGCTCACCATTTAAAAGCAGGTAGCAGACTTCTAGATAAGTGCTATTTTTAGCAAGATCTGCAATCGCATAACCCCGATGCAGGAGAATGCCTTTGTCTCCATCAATATAAGTAATTTCAGACCGGCAAGCCGCAGTAGACATAAAGCCAGGATCAAAGGTAAAAAGATTGCTTTTGCTTAAGCTGGAAACGTCGACCACATCAGGGCCTTCACTGCCACTATAAATAGGCAGGTCAAATGAAGTGCCATTATCGAGAGATAGTTTTGCATTACGGGCAACCATGATCAAATACTCCTTGTTGATTTTCACTTTATTATGCAAGATAAGGCCTGGAAAGTGAAGTGAATTATTGACAAAATGTCCGGATGTTAGATATGCTATGCTTGAATTAAAAGAGGTAAGCTAAATGCAATCGATGCCCATATCCTGTGAACCAGAAGGCGACCTGGTGATTCGTACCATTGCCATGCCAAAAGACACCAATTTTAATGGAGATATTTTTGGTGGTTGGATGCTATCACAGATGGATTTGGGTGGGGCGGTGGCCGCGCGGAAGCTGTGTAAAAGTCGGATTGTGACGGTTGCAATTGATAGTATGCGTTTTCGTAATCCAGTTAAAGTGGGTGATACGATTTGCTGCTATGCCAAGCTTGAGAAAATCGGCAGTACGTCCATGAGCTTTAAAATCATGGCTTGGGTCAATGAAGGCGGCATTAGTGATATGCGCTTGTGCGTAACCGAGGCCTTATTTACTTATGTTGCGATTGATCACCAGGGCAATAAAATTCCGGTTTTCCGGCCTGATAATCCTAAACCTGAGGACTTAAAATGAGCGCATCTTTACCTGGTTTGACAGACGTTGCAGAAGCGTTATCTACTTTGTCTTCACTTGGCTCTGCAGCAGAGTCACATGGCCTTTTGTGTGCCTTGTTGTCGGCGGATGTCTCATTGCGGCAAGAGGCCTGGGTGGATTCATTATTGAGTGAACATATTGAGGCCAGTAATCTAGAGGGTCAGCAGGCTTATCGTACTTTAAAGCATTTATTTACAGTGACCGCGGATGCCTTTGCGGCGGATGATTTTTCTCTGCCTTTGCTTTTACCCCATGATGATGCGCCTTTGGAAGAGCGCATTGATCATTTGGCAGAATGGTGTCAAGGCTATTTGACAGGCTTGCACTTATTAGGAATTGCAATTGAAAAAAATACTAATGCAGATATTCAGGCGGCAATTACTGATTTACTGGATATTTCGCAAGTTGAAATGGCCGCTGAAGATCAGCAAGACCCCGAAAGTGAAGCACGTTATCTTGAGCTCGTAGAGTTTGTCAAAGTTGCAGTGTTAGCCATTGCGATAGAGTTACGTCATTTGTTTGATCATGCCGAAAATCAAAACCCATCCGTCCATTGATATTGCCATTGTCGGCGGCGGCTTGGTTGGGGCGCTGCTGGCTTTGCTATTGGCGCGTGAGGGCCTGCGCGTTTTACTTGTTGAGAAAAAATTGATTCGTGATTTACCTCTTGAAAATCAAAAAGACACGCGTAATCTGGGTTTGAATTATGGAACAGTTAAATTATTTGAGGCCTGGGGGTTGGCTGATGTTATTTTTCAGCAGGGTTTTCCGATTCAGCATATTGAAGTTTCAGATCAAGGGCAATCTGGTGTAGTACATATTGAGTCCAAAGAAGAGGGATTGCCCTATTTGGGTTATGGTGTGCCTTTTAATCATTTGCTGGCATTTTTGCAAAATCAAGTTTTAGCCTGCCCTGAAATAAACTGTATTGAAGGTGAGGTCACGGATCTTAAAGTCACTGAAACAGGCGCAGCCTTGCGTGTTGGGGCGGAAATTTTTAATACTCAACTTTTGATTGGCGCTGATGGAGTCGACTCGATTGTGCGGCGGAAAATGGGTTGGAATTTGGAGGAGTATGATTACCAGCAAACGGCTTTGATTGGGCCGGTTGTGATGACGCAAATTCAAAGAGATCAAGCTTTTGAGCGCTTTACGCGGGATGGCCCGGTGGCTCTGTTGCCGAATGCGCCTGGCAAAATGACCCTGGTTTGGGTTCTGCCAACGCGTTTGGCCAAAGTGCAAAAAACTTTGCCCAGTCCGTTATTCTGTCAAGATTTGCAAAAAATATTTGCTTATCGTGCAGGGGTTTTCCAAAGCATTGAGCATCTGGTTGCCTATCCTTTAAAGCGGGCTGTTGCCTCACAGATATATCAAGGCGCGGTTGGGTTGCTGGGTAATGCAGCGCACTTATTGCATCCCGTTGCAGGCCAAGGATTTAATCTGTCTGTGCGGGATGTCCTCACCTTTGTTGAGGTCATCAAGCGGCATGCCGGTCAGAAATTAGATGAGTCAATTTGGGCTGAGTACGCGAGCTTGTCGAGCTCGCAGCAAGAACAAATATCAGCAGTGACGCATGGTTTTATTAAAGTATTTGAGCGCAGTGAGTGGCCGATTAAAGTCGCCCGTAATCTTATGCTGCATGGGTTAGAGGCAGTTCGCCCGTTTAAAAAAATATTGAATAATGTCATGATTGGGCGGATGTAAAGATGCAAAAATTTGAGATAGGAATTGTCGGAGGCGGCATGGTGGGTAGCTTTGCTGCAGCTTGTTTGGCCTCGCGTTTTTCAGTTGCTTTGATTGAGCCGAACTCGCCCCTGCCTTTAACAGACATGCCGCAGCTGCGCGTGAGTGCTTTGACGCCATTTTCGCTTGAGTTGTTGCAGCGAGAAAAGATTTTTGCGCATTGCAATCCACAGCGTTTGGGTGAGATTTTGGGCATGGCGCTGACGGATGAGTCAGAAACACTTTATTTGCGTGGCAGTGAAATTGGTCAGCCACGTTTGGGTTATATTGTGGAGAACGAGCATCTGAATGCGGCGATTCATCAGCGCTTGAATGAATTGGATTTGATGCAGATTAAGGCAAAAGCAGAGCGAGTGGAGCGGATTACCGAGGGCTGGGTTTTGCATCTAGAGGGTCAAGAGGCTATTTTTGTAAAACTATTGCTGATTGCAGAAGGCGGTAATAGTCTGTTGCGGCGGCAGTTAAATGTGAATGTTGAGATGATGGATTATCAGCAAACCGCTTGGGTTTTTCATGTGGAAAGCGAGAAACCCCACAGTGCTTTAGCCTATCAACGTTTTTTGCCTGGCGGGACGCTTGCATTTTTGCCTTTGTTTAAGCCAAATTGGTCTTCGGTTGTGTGG
>CAXNIG010000037.1:0-6980 GCA_964202445.1 Pseudomonadota bacterium | reverse complement strand
GAATGGCGAGCTTGATTTATATTTTGCCTTGACAGCCATAGGGCCGGGGATTACACTCCATTTTAATATTAAAATTTAAGAGGAATCCATGGATAAACTGACACAATTACGAGCCATGACGACCGTGGTGGCGGATACCGGAGACATTGGGGCGATTAAAGACCTTAAGCCGATTGATGCAACGACTAATCCTAGTTTGATTTTGAAGGCGAGCCATGATTCTTCGTATCAGGCTTTGCTTGATGATGCTTTGATTTTTGGTCAGCAAAAATCAGCTGATTTCGAGGTGCAGGCAATGTGGGCCGCGCGTAAAGTTGCGGTTAATTTTGGGGTGGAAATTTTAAAGCATGTGCCTGGGCGAGTGTCAACAGAAGTCGACGCGCATTGCTCTTTTGATACCGCAGCGACTTTGCGGGAAGCCGATATTTTGATGGATATGTATGCGGCAGCGGGGATTGGGCCTGAGCGGATTTTGATTAAGATTGCTTCGACTTGGGAGGGCATTGCTGCAGCTGAAATTTTGGAGAAAAAAGGCGTTCAATGTAATCTGACGCTGTTGTTTCATATGAGCCAGGCCATGCGCTGTGCGGATGCAGGAGTGACTTTGATTTCGCCTTTTGTGGGACGTATTTATGATTGGTATAAAGTCAAAGAGCAGAAAGAGTTTGCGCCTGCAGACGATCCAGGGGTTAAGTCTGTCAAAGCAATTTATGATTATTACAAAACCTATCATTACCCGACGATTATCATGGGTGCGAGTTTTAGGACAACGGCACAGCTGGAGGCTTTGGCAGGCTGTGATTATCTGACGATTAGCCCTAATTTGTTGGAGGCATTGGCGCAAGATCAGGGGGTGTTGACCCGAGCCTTAGATCCGCAACATCTTGGAGCCGTTTCTGCCAAACAAGCATTGACAGAAAGTGAATTTAGAATGGCCTTGAATGAGGATGCCATGAGCACAGAAAAATTAGCGGAAGGTATTCGTTTGTTCTGTCGCGATTTAAAAGCATTAAAAGCTTTATTAATGCAAAAATTAATTGGAAATTAAGAATGATCAAACAGCTCAATATCTATGGCTTTGCCTCGGGTATAGCCGCTAATGATCCGAATTGTGGTCTGGGACCTTTGTATATGTATTATCATCCAGAACTTTGGCAGAGCCTGCCTTTTGAAGTAGTTTGGCAAGATTTATTGATGGTGGCCAGTCCTCATCAGGGCTTGGAAGTATTGGATGAATTGCTGGAAGTCAGTGAATTATTGGCGGAGGGAGTGGCTGAGTCTATTGCAGCAAAAACACCTTTTTGTGTCTTAGGTGGCGATCACTCTTGTGGAATTGGGACTTGGAGTGGCGCTGCACATGCGCTGCGTGATCAAGGACCCTTGGGTTTAATTTGGGTGGATGCACATCTGGATAGTCATACGCCTCAAACAAGTCCTACCCAAAATCTTCATGGAATGCCGGTGAGCCATCTGATGGGCCATGGTATTCCAGAGCTCTGTCAATTATTGGATGCGGAGCCTAAGTTAAAGCCAGAACACATTTGTTTTATTGGTGTGCGCAGTTATGAGCCAGGTGAAGCAGGGCTACTTGAGGGCTTGAATGTAAAAGTATTTTTTATGGAAGAAGTGGTGGAGCGTGGCATTGCGACAGTCTTTGCCGAAGCCTTGGCATATATTCAATCTAAGGTCACGCATTTTGGCCTGACAATTGATTTGGATGCTTTTGATCCTCTGGATGCGCCCGGTGTCGGGTGTCGTGAAAGTGGTGGGATTCGTGTGGCGGAGTTTATGCCATTGCTTGAAAATCTGCATCAGCAACCTGGTTTTGTAGGTTTGGAGATTGCTGAATATAATCCAATTATGGATCATCAGGGTAAAACAGCGCAGCTGATTCCTGCCTTGATTGGGGCGGTGTATCGCGGATGAATGCTTTGCCGATTGGTGTATTTGATTCAGGTGTGGGTGGTCTCACCGTTTATCGGGCTTTAAAGCAGGCCTTGCCGCATGAAAATTTTTTGTATTTGGGGGATACAGCTCGATTGCCTTATGGCACAAAAACCCCGGACACGATTATTCAATATGCCCTGCAAGCGACACAGTTGTTGGTGAGCTCGGGGATTAAATTTTTAGTGATTGCGTGTAATACGGCAACAGGCCCTGCATTGCCTATTTTGCGTAAAACCTATCCGAATTTACCGATGATGGGCGTTATCGAGCCAGGGGCTGCTGCGGCGTTGGCTCATTCAAAAACCAAGCATATTGCGGTGATTGCAACAGAGGCAACCGTTGCTGCGCATAGTTATTTAAAGGCGATTCAGCAGTTGGATTCTGAGGCAGTTGTGGTCGAGAAGGCAGCGGGATTGTTAGTTCCATTGACAGAAGAAGGCTTGTTAGCGGGGGAGATTCCCACAACAATTATTCACCATTATTTGGATGATTTATTGCTTGATCCGGCGACACGGCCAGATACTTTAATTTTAGGCTGTACCCATTTTCCTGTCTTGACGGATGTGATTCATGAGGTAGTGGGGGGGCGAGTGCAGATTATTGATTCCTCTAAAGTGGTGAGTGAAGCTGTACATGGTTATTTTGCCGCGCATCCTGACTTAGCGAATACCTGTCATCAACTAGGGCAAAGCCAGTTTTGGGTCACTGATGGGATGGGCCGTTTTATGCGGGTGGCGGAGCGTTTTTTAGGGGCTAAAATCGATTCTGCGCAGGTGCATCTGGTCGATTTTTTTACTTAAGCTGTGCCTTTAGTAAATGAATAGCCTGTTGATAGTTGCGCTCAGGAGTATTAAATATAGCGGAGCCAGCAACAAAGGTGTCTGCACCTGCAAGATAGGCTGCTCGGATGGTCTCGGCGTTAATGCCTCCATCCATTTCTAAGCGAATTTTGCGGTTTGCGGCATCTATTTTTTTACGAATAAGCGCTACTTTATCTAGGCTTGAAGGTATAAAGCTTTGGCCGCCGAAGCCTGGATTGACCGACATCACTAGGATGCGGTCTAGTTTATCTAAAACATAATCGAGTAAATCAGGTGAGCTGGCAGGGTTTAAGGCTAGTCCAGCCTCGCAGCCAAGGCTTTTAATCAGCGCAAGGGAGCGATCTACATGAAGACTGGCCTCTGGGTGAATGACGATACAATTTGCACCGGCTTTGGCAAAAGCCGTGATGAGGTCATCAACGGGCGTCACCATCAGATGCACATCAAAGGGCGCTTGAATCCCGTAGTTGCGCAGCGCTTGACAGACCATCGAGCCAAAAGTGAGATTGGGGACATAATGTTGATCCATGACATCAAGATGAATCCGGTCTGCACCGGCATCAAGAACGGCTTGAACCTCTTCGCCTAGTCTGGCAAAATCAGCAGATAAAATGGAGGGGCAAATAAAGGGGTGTTGGCGCATTATGAATCAACCTTTTTAGATGAATGTTTTTCAGTGGGAACTCTTTCCAAATTAATTTTTACCATAAATCCACCCCCAGGTCGATTGGAGAATTCAACTTTTGCATGATGAATTTCAGCAATTTTTTTAACAATAGCCAGCCCTAATCCAGTACCGCCTGTTTCGCTGGAGCGAGATTGATCCACCCTAAAATAAGGGATAGATAAAAGATGTAAATATTTTTCGGGGACGCCTGGGCCATTGTCGAGGCAGGTAATCTCCAAATGATTTTTAAGGGGTTGAGTGATGGTTATTTCGCAAGTGCTGGCATATTTTTTAGCATTTTCAATCAGGTTTGAAATCATGCGTTTGAAAAGCTGTAGCTCAATATCCAGGGTAAATGAAAAAACGTGCGAGTAAAATCGAACAACAAAACTTTCTTTATTGTATTGTTCAGCGATGCTTTCAATGAGAGAGATGACATCGGCATGTACGCGTCTAATTCGTTCAGGTTCGCGTGCATATTCCAGGGAGCTATTAATAATTTGATTAATTTCTTCAAGCTTCATGGCCACTTGATCGGCTTCTTGTTGTTCTTCCAATAATGAGAGTCGCAGCAAAGCCTCTGTCAGCGGTGTTTTAATGTCATGAGCCAGTGCAGTAATCATGATGTTCTTTTGTTCGTAATAATTTTTGATATCTTGTTGAAGTTTTTGGACGGTGCGATCAGTGGAAGGCGCTTTTTCATTGCCGATGATCATATTTAAGATTTCTTGAGGCAGGGAGTAGCGATAATAAAGCAAAAACAAAATCCAGATCACCAGTAAAAAACAGAGATTGGTTGAAAAGATGATAATGTCAACTTGCCAAGTATGGTCAGCGAGCATAGTTGCTGTTCCAATGCGTAAATAAATGAAGTTATAGATAAGGAAAAGTGTGGTTTCGAGAATTAAAATCAAAATAGAAATTAAAAATAAGTGCTTCATTTTGATTGAGATGCCTTTCATGATACTATCTTAAAAAGGTAAAGGTAAATTTACTTTACTGTGCTCGATCGTGATTTGCAAGTGTAGAGAGCTGAAAATTTTAATAAATTTATTAAATAAGTGTAATATGTTGCTGAGATTTTTGGTTAATTTGTTACATGAGTTTTTCCTTATTTTTCGGCGTTTCAGGGAGATATTTTTGTAAAGCGTTTCAAGTGTTACATTTTAAAGTTTGCGTATATAGAAAAAGATTTAGTATCATAGCTTCACGAATA
The DNA here is from genome assembly GCA_964202445.1 of Pseudomonadota bacterium. Lineage (GTDB taxonomy): Bacteria > Pseudomonadota > Gammaproteobacteria > Francisellales > CACEW01 > JAJZUD01. The sequence continues at coordinate 2,329 of CAXNIG010000037.1, read as the reverse complement.
ATGTTAAGAGCAAGGAGGGCAGTATGAGTTATGCATTAGATCCGTCTGATCCATCAGATCCATCGAATCTGCCTTCTTTTGTTCAGTTTGCACAGAATATCCTGATTCAAGATTTGGATCCTATTCTTCATATCGTGACCACCATTTCTTATTTTATAGGGTTTTGTTTGGTGATAGGAGGGTTGACGCGTTTATATCGTCATGGGCATCCATCGCATCATCAAAGGGTTTCGCCCATGGGTACGGGGATGTATTTTGTGGCGGGTGTGGTGTTGATTAGTTTTATTCCTTATTTGCAAATATTGGCAAATGCGTTTTATCAACTGAGTCCACAAGACGCTTTGATGACGCAGTGTACAGGCTCAGAGTTGACGCTCTCTGGATTCTATACGCAGAGCACTAATTTTTGCCCAATGATGGCTTATGCTTCTGACATTAGTAATGCGGTGAGTGATCCGGATATAACGGGTGAGGTTATTCAGTATTTGGTCTTTGCAGTTACTTTTTTGGTTGGGGTGATTGCATTTATTCGTGGAATGTTGTTATTAATAAAAATAGGGGAGGGTGGGCAAGGCGGTCATATAGGCAAAGCGTTTACTTTTATCTTTGCAGGTATTATCGGAGTCAATATGCCTGAGTTTTACAGCTTATTTAATAATATACTAACTTCAAATATGGTTGTTCCCTCGTGAGTAAACTAAATAATAGGAGAAAGTTGTGGTGAAAAATTGTAGAGTGTGCTAAATATATCAATGAGTTGTTAAATTAATATAAAACTAAATGGAGAAAAAAATGAAAATATCAAATCTAATTAAAAAAATTAACTTCAAATTGGCTGCATGGTTATCGATATCGTGCATGCCGTTATCTGTTTTTGCGGATGGTGCAAGTGATGATACTTCGATGACTTTGGCAGGCTTGGTCGGCTCTATTAATAGTATATCCGGTAATGTGGCGACTGTAGTGACGCTTGTTTTAACGCTAGGAGGCTTTATTTTGGTCGGCAAAGGACTGGTTCATTTAAAGCAAAACTATGGTGGTTCAAGTCAGGAGAAGCATTTGAGCAAAGGGGTGTCGAGCTTAATTTTTGGTGCGGCATTGATTTTAGTAATCCCCATTACGCATATGTTAACAAAAAGTGTTGATAGTGGCTCAGGAGCTGATTTTAACACTGGTGTTTCTCAGATTGACTTTAATAGTTAAAATAATTGAGATGACATCGAGTGCTTGCCTAATCCTTAGTTTAGCTTTATTCTAGACTAAGGATGGTTTGTTTTAATGAAAGGAACATAGAATGAAGTGCTTACTTTTATTGCCTATTTTAGGTTGTTTGGTGGGATGCGCTGGATCAACAGCTAATAGTGCTGGGACTGCGGGCATGCCGGCTATTCCAAATCAAGCTCAGCTCAATCAGCAGGTGACTGGCCAGCTTCAGCAAGCTGCTGATTCTGCGCAAACTTCGCTACAGGAGTTGGCTGCGATTGAAAAGCTTCAGCAAAATAACATTACTATTCCTTTGAGCAATGTGGATGATCCTGCTCTAAATGAAGATATTGCAATTAAATGGTATGGTCCGATTGAGCCTTTATTGTCTCAAGTCGCTGCATCAACCGGATACCAATTGCAAGTATTTGGCAAGCCGCCTAGTTTACCTGTATTGATTAATATTGACACGACCAGTCAGCCCACTACAGCGATTAATATTATTCGAAATGCTGATTTGCAAGCAGGTTTAAAGGTGGTGATATTGGTTCTACAAGACCAAAAAATCATTAGCCTGAGGTATAGCTGATGATGACCACTGGCGCACCTGCATTACCTGCTAATTATACAGTTAATGATCTAGAAAATATTAATCCTAGCTCGGCTTATTATTCGACGCAGGTGGCTTATACCAGTATCCGTCAGCAGGCTATTCAAGAAGCTGCACAATCATTGGGGATGCAGGCAGGTTTGAATCAAGAGTCTCTGGAGATTAACGCTATTTTAACGAGTCAAGCAGGGGCTTTGGATCATATTTTTGATTTTAATCAGGTGATGTATCAAGATAATGTATTGCCTCCGGTTTTGAATAAAGCCAATAATTTGGTCAATATTAATTCCCAGGGGGATACAATCCGTATTGCAGGAGTGACTTATAATATTCTGGCGCCTGCACGTTTTGTCACAGCGCCACCGACTTGGCGTGATTATATTTGGATGTCCTATCCTACGCCGACTTTGCCAGATCGGAGTTTGTTGCCTCAAAATAGCCAGGAGCAAGCATTCTGGCAGGCCAATATTGCGCAGGGTTGGCAGCAAGGCATTAATCAAGCGATTTCTATTTTTG
>CAXNIG010000036.1:0-7163 GCA_964202445.1 Pseudomonadota bacterium | reverse complement strand
GATTCTTCATGCGCATTTGATAAAACTTGGTGGACAGGTTGAGCGCGGTGTTGAATTACGTTCCTATGCAGTAACAGATCATGGGATTGAGGTCGTGCTCTGGCATCATGATACCGATCAAGAGGAAAAAACCTGTGTTGATTATTTGCTGGGTTGTGATGGTGCGCATAGTATGGTGCGGCATGGTTTGAATGTGAATTTTAAAGGAGTGATGGAAGAGGAGACTTGGATTCTTGGTGATGTCGATGTCGAAGGGCCTTTATCACGAAAGACCATGAGCTCGTTTTTTAGTAAAAAAGGCGCAATGGCGTTTATTCCCATGCCCAATGGCCAGATTCGTTTGTTTACCAGTCGAGGATGTATTGATGATCGTCCGGTGACCCTGGAGGAATTGCAAGCAGATGTCGATTATGCCTGTCCGTTTACTTTAAAACTATCCAATCCTACGTGGATGACACCCTTTAAAATCAATGAGCGGGTGAGCAATCATTATCATATTGGGCGGGTTATTTTGTTGGGTGATGCAGCCCATGTGCATAGCCCTGCAGGCGGTCAGGGGATGAATACGGGGATGCAGGATGCGATGAATTTGGGCTGGAAATTAGCCGAAATCGCCCGAGGTGGACGAGAAGATATTTTGCTCGCCAGCTATGCTTTGGAGCGTCGGCATGTGGGGAAAGAAGTCGTAGAACATGCTGCTAGAATGACGCATATGATCATGATGAAAAATAAACTGTTAGTCAAAGTGCGTAATTTGGTGTTTCCTCGTTTAGTCAAATTGCCAAAAATTGTGAAAGCCCTGACCGAAACAATGGCCGAAATCAGTATTTTCTATAAACAAAGCCCTTTAATTATTCAGCCAAAAGATTATCCTGGCTATCCCGGGACACGCCTTTTGGAGGGGCAGTTAGATGGCCACTCTCTGTATTCGCAGTGTATGTTGCCACAGCATACCTTGTTGGTATTTGGTGCAACAGAGCACGAACGTCAGTCTTTACTTAAAGTCTGCCCGTTTCCCGTCAATATGGTGGCAATTAGTGACATTAATCAAGGCTTGTATCAAACCTATCATGTGCGTGGGCCGACTTGGATTTTAGTGCGCCCAGATCATTACCTCACCGCGCGAGGCAGCATGACTGATTTTAAACATTTGAAGCAGTATTTTAGAGAGGTGACCCTGGCTTCATGATGAATGATCAAGCGGCTCGTATTCAGGCTTTAGAGCCAGGAGAATCTTTTATTGTAGAGGCGCCGGCCGGGTCTGGCAAGACTGCGCTTTTAGTCCAGCGCTACTTGAGGTTGCTTGAGACTGTGCAGCGGCCAGAGGAAATTTTGGCGATTACTTTTACGCGTAAAGCGGCGCGGGAGATGCGTGAACGGGTTGTGGCTGCTTTAGGGGAGATCCCCCATCCGGAATCCTTGCAAATCATGACAATTGATTCCTTTTGTCGGCTGATTGTGGGGCAAGCCCCTTTGTTGAGTCCTGTTTTAACGGCTGAAATGCTAGAGGATGAGGCCCCATTAAGGCAGCTTTTTTTAAATGCCTTGCTGGATAGTATTGAAAAGCAAGAAGCTGGTGCGGCAGATTTTTGTGCACTGTTTCAGTATTTTGATAATCAATTACCGGTGGTGCGAGATTTACTCTTTGATTTATTGAAAAGTCGCGAGGAATGGCTGCCTATTGTCTTGCATGCTGGGCGACATGCAGATCCAATAGCAGCACAGGCTGCGTGCATTGACCTATTGCATGCGGCGGCCTGGCAGGAATGGCAGAGTTTAGAGCCCGCAGCCTATCGAGATTCCTTTGGGGATGAGCGTGATTTTAAAGTGATAGCAGCACATGTTTTAACGCAAAAAGATGAAGTGCGTAAAGCAATTAAGACGCCAGTGCCGCAAGTGTTTGTTGATTTTTTAATTAAAGCAAGACGTTTGCCAGAGGTGCAGGCGAATACGGATTCATTATTGCCCATTTTGCTGCGTGTCTTGCCGTTGGCTGCAGCGCATTTGCAGGTTTTGTTGCAGGAGCATCAGTGGACGGATTTTCATGATATTGCGCTGTCGGCAGTGAATTTACTAGAAACGGATCCTGCGATTATGCAACGCCTGGATACGCAGATTCGCCATATTTTGGTTGATGAATTTCAGGATACCTCTAATTTGCAATTTCGTTTATTGCAGGCTTTAACTGTAGAGTGGCAGCCCCATGATGGGCGGAACTTGTTTTTGGTGGGGGATCCCAAGCAGTCAATTTATGGATTTCGCCATGCCAATGTGGGTTTGTTTTTGCAAGCGCGGGCACAGGGGATTGGGGCTTTGCAGCTGACGCCTTTATTGTTGCGGCGCAATTTTCGCAGTGATCGAAGTATTATTCAATTTATTAATCGAGTGGGGCAGGCGATTTTTCCTGCAGAGCTAGACCCTGTTTTGGGTAAAGTGGTCTTTATGGCAAGCGAGCCACAGCGCGATTTTGAGGGGTGCAAAGGTGTGCAGCAACATTATTTTGCCGCCGAGCAGGATGAGGCGATTGCAATTGCAGGCCAGATTAGTGCATTGCAAGCGATTTCCCCCACTGATAGTATTGCGGTTCTGGTGCGTGCGCGGAGTCATTTTGCCGAGATTATTACTGCATTGCAGCAAGCTGGAGTGGCTTATCGGGTGAAAGAGGATCGCCATTGGCTGGCTGAGGTTCTGGTTGATGATCTGATAAACCTGCTTTACAGTATGCAGCATTTAGGGCATCGTTTGGCTTGGATGGCTTTGTTGCGCTCGCCTTTGTGTGGTTTGCTTAAGGCAGATCTTTTAAATATAGCACAGTCGAGTGAAAGTCAAAGTATCTGGCAGGTTTTGCGTGCAGGCGCTATGGTCCTATCAGAAGATGGAATGAAGCGGGTAGGCCATGTCTTGGCGGCTTTGTATCCGGTATTAGACGGGGAGGAGCGGCATTTGCCTCTGTATTTAAAGTGGCAAGCGGTGTGGCAGCGTATTGGGGGAGAAAAGATAATCCAGTCTGCGCAGGAAGCGCGGATTGTCGAAATTTTTACGCGGTTTCTCTGTCTGTGTAAAACGCTGCCGCCGTATGCAGATTTTAAGCGGCAATTGGCTGCCTTTGATCCCGGTGGGCTTGATGCAGAACCTGAAGGCGTTGTGTTGTTGCTCACGATTCATCAATCAAAGGGCCTGGAGTTCGATCATGTTTTTTTACCTGCTTTAAATCGGCAGCCCGCTCGGAGTGATTCGCCGATTTTGCGTTCACAGTTATTTTATTTGGAGCAGCAGTTTTATTTTTTATTGGCAGAGCGCGGGGGGGCAGTCACGGAGGCCTCGCCGATCTATGAATACTTAAAGTGGTTAGATGCGCAGCGAGGTGAGCAAGAGATTTTGCGTTTGTTATATGTTGCCATGACCCGCGCCAAACAAAGCCTTTGGCTGTCTGCAAAAGTTGAACAAGATGCCAAGCATGAATGGAAGGCTCCGGCAAAAAGTTTTTTGAAATATTTATTGCCTTGTTTGGATGTTGATCGTTATGATCAGGGCGGAGCCTTGAATGTGCAAATTGCTACGGATCAAATCAAGCCGCAAGGGCTTTGGCGCTTGCAGTTAGAGTATTTGCAAACGTGGTCTCCTCCTGTGATTCAAGCTGATTCGGCACCTCTCGCACACAATAGTACAGCAGAAAAAGAGCGCGCATTGGGTGAGCTGATCCACCGCTATTTAGAGTATCGTGTTAAATATCCACAGGCGCCATTTGATGTCAGTGAAGAGGCGGCGCCCATTATTCAAAAAATTGAACAGAGCCAGACGGCACAATGGTTGCTCGCAGATCACGAAGAGGGTCATAGTGAGTGGCCCTTGGTTTCAATCAATGCGAAGGGTGAGATGGTCAAGAATATCATTGATCGTAGTTTTGTGGATCAAGGGGTGCGTTATATCATCGATTATAAAATTACGGCCCCGAAGGAGGGCGAGCTGCTCGCACATTTTTTAGAACGGATGAAAGCACAATATCGTCCGCAATTAAGCCATTACCAAGCATTGTTGCAACAATTAAGGCCAGCGCATCCTATTCGCATTGGGTTGTATTTCCCAATTTTAGATCATCTTGAGATGTGCTGACCGCTTGTGAGTGGTTTACTTAGCCTGCATAAATGCAATGGTCGTATCCAGCATGCGATTGGAGAAGCCCCACTCGTTATCATACCAGGACAACACTTTGACCAAATTGCCGATGACTTTGGTCTGTGTGGCATCAAAAATGGAAGAATGCGCATTATGATTAAAGTCTACCGAAACTAAAGGTAAATCATTGCAAGCTAAAATGCCTTTGAGCTCATTTTGGCTGGCGGCTTTTAAAATAGCGTTTACTTCGTCAACGGTGGTATCGCGTTTGGCAGTAAAGGTTAAATCGACCACCGAAACATTAATCACTGGCACACGCATGGCAAAGCCATCTAATTTGCCATTCAACTCAGGCATAACCAGGCCCACTGCAGAGGCCGCGCCAGTTTTGGTAGGGATCATAGAATGCGTTGCAGAGCGTGCACGACGGACATCTTCGTGATATACGTCTGTTAATTTCTGGTCGTTTGTATAAGCGTGAATCGTCGTCATCAAGCCTTTTTCCAGGCCTAGCTTTTCATGTAGCGGTTTGACCAAAGGCGCGAGACAATTGGTGGTGCAGGATGCATTCGAAATCACGGTCATTGCACTGGTAAGGACATGGTCATTGACGCCAAAGACAATCGTTGCATCGACATCATGGCCGCCTGGTGCGGAGATAATGACTTTTTTAGCGCCCGCTTGAATATGTTTAGAGGCTTTTTCTTTGCTGGTAAAAAATCCAGTACATTCATGGACAACATCAATATTTAAAGCTTTCCAAGGAAGGTTGGCGGGGTCACGTTCGGATAACACAGTAATGCGATCACCATTGATGATGAGGTCATTGCCATCTAAATCAACGGTACCATTAAATGGCCCATGCACGGTATCATAACGGGTTAAGTGTTGCAAAATTTTAGGATCCCCTAAATCATTGATCGCTACAATTTGAATGTCTTTATTTTTGCCGCTTTCGTACAAAGCCCGCAAAATATTTTTGCCGATACGTCCGTAGCCATTGATTGCAACACGAATGGTCATGATGAGATTCCTTTTTTAATTGATGAAAAATTATTGCCTCGCATTATCCTCTGCTTTGGGCGAAAGATCAAGTGTTAGTCGCCATTTGTGAATAAAACGGTGGCCTTGTGCGATAAAGCTGAGGGCAGCGCCCAGGCTCATCATCATCCATAGGAGGCGGGGGTTTTGCCAGTGAATGACATCTACGCCCAGGGCAATGAGTGGGATGGTGATAAACCAGTAGGCAACTAAGGCGACTAACATCGTATAGCGCGTGTCTTTCATGGCGCGCAGGCTGGCGAAAGTGATAAATCCCAGAGCGTCAAAGAGACAAAAGAGTGGAGTGAGAAAAAGTAAACTGAAAGTGAGTTTGACTAATGCAGACTGGGCTGCAAATTCTGCGCCGAGGTAAAAATGAACGATCATTGTATTGCCAAAGCTAACCAACAAGAGCAAAGCCAGGCTGGCGATGATGCCAAATAAAATCCCATTTAAATAGGCATAGCGAATTTGATCGGGTTCGCGTCTGCCTGCGCCATCGGCCACTCGAATGGATACAGCCTGGCTAAAATTATAAATCAGATTGAATAGGACCATATACGTTTGAAATGCCATTTGATGCGCAGCCAAAGCAATAATGCCAACGCGCCCCATAAAGAGCGTGACCACTGCATAAAAGCCGACTTCTAGCACCCACATAGCGCCAACAGGCAAGCCAACTTGAAGGAGTTCTTTTGCACGTTTTGCATAAAACCATTGCCTGCCTTTAAAATAAAAGCGAAAGCGGGGCATCAAATACATCAGGGTAGACATTAAAATAAGCGCAATCCAGAAGGAAATGCTGGCGCCTACTCCCACCCCAGCAATGCCCATTTTAGGCGCGCCAAACAGGCCAAATATAAAAATGTCGTTCAAGCTCAAATTTAAAGGAATCATGACTACAGCGATGATCATAACCAGGCGAGGCTTGGATAGTCCCAGGCATAAATCATATAAAATAGTCAGTAAAAAATCGGGTAAAATCGCAAAGCTAAGCGTTTGAAAATAAGCATGCGCCATGATGACAATGCCTGTGGGTTCGCCAAAAAAAAGCAAGACACGATTGGCATAGTGTAGAAAAATAATCACAGGAATGCTTAAAAGAATAGCGAGGACTACGCCTGTTTTGATGAGTTCAGAGCTAGCCTGGCTGTTTTTTTCGCCCTCATGGCGTGCAATTAAGCTGCTGCTGGTGGAAAAAACCCCCCAAAATAAGACCATGATAAATACAAAAAATGAATTAACCAAGCCGCCTGCAGCAAGTGCATCACCGCCTAAATGACCAATAAAAGCCGTGTTAATAAAAGGAATAATCGCATTAACAATTCCTCCTGCAATGATAGGAATGGCAAGACGTTTGAGGCTTTTGGTTTCAAGCCAAAATAGTTTTGGGTTAAAGTGGTTGAATAAAGTAAACACATAGTTTTTATAAGTTATTGTTTTTTTAGGATACATGGTTTTTGGCTAAAGTTCAAGGGCTGCGGTTTTTTCCATCAAGCTAAAAAAACAGATGGTTATTTTTGCCCCCAGCCCAATAGAATATTAGTTGAAAGGTTAATATTGTGATCATGCTATGGTGGGGGCATTTATTTTTCTTTTTTTGGGTAATGAAGAAACGCTTGACGGCATCTTAAAAAATCTATATGATGAGCCACTTAATCGGGGTATAGCGCAGCCTGGTAGCGCGCCTGCTTTGGGAGCAGGATGTCGAGAGTTCGAATCCCTCTACCCCGACCATGAGTTCGACTTGCGCTCGTAGCTCATTTGGATAGAGCATCGGCCTTCTAAGCCGAGGGTAGCAGGTTCGAATCCTGCCGGGCGCGCCAGTGCTCTTTTATGGTGAATGTAGCTCAGTTGGTAGAGTCCTGGATTGTGATTCCAGTCGTCGTGGGTTCGAGTCCCATCATTCACCCCAGTTTCATTTGCTGTAAACTCAAAAAAATTGGGCCATAAACAATGACAGGAAATCTTATACTTGTGCTGGGTGATCAGCTTTCTCATTCACT
>CAXNIG010000035.1:0-7281 GCA_964202445.1 Pseudomonadota bacterium | reverse complement strand
AAAAATGATTGAGTCGATACATCAGGCGCGCAACGGGCTTATCTATGAAAAAATAACACAGGGTGCAGCTGATAAAGAGCAGCAGAAAGCTTCTAATTAAATGAGTTGTAAATTTGAGCATATAAGTGATTCAGCCTAAAATGGGATGTCGTCGTCTTCAAATTTATCAAGATCAGTAGAAGGTGGGGCCGACTCACCCTTTGCAGTAGATCGTGATTTTCCAGCAGGTGCAGCTGCTGGCGTTGCATCTTGGTTGAAGCTATCATTGGCTTCGTCACGAGCGCCATTGCCACCTAAAAGCTGCATTTCGTTAGCAATGATTTCAGTGGTATAGCGATCTTGTCCGCTTTGATCTTGCCATTTGTTAGTGCGAATGCGGCCTTCAATATAGATGAGTTTCCCTTTTTGTACATATTGGCCTACGATTTCTGCCAGTTTGCTATACATGACCACCCGATGCCATTCGGTTGATTCTTGCATTTGACCGGTGGTCTTATCTTTGTAACTTTCGTTAGTTGCAAGCCGGACATTAGCGACTGCATTGCCATTAGGCATGTAGCGTACTTCTGGGTCGGCGCCAACACGGCCAATTAAAATAACTTTATTGAGTGTTCCACGAGACATGATCTTATCCTTCTATCTAAAATTCCAGTCCATTATATACAGGTCAAAATGAATATGCTATCGCTTTATTCGCACTTTCGCAATCAGTTTCGCCATTTTCAATCTTGGATCAGTGCATCAAGGACAAGTTGATAATATTGTTGATGTTTATACTTTTGCATGTTATATTATCTATTATTAAATAATAATGTAAGTAAAATGTACGCAAAATTAATGAGAAAACAAGATGAGTTAAAAAGGCAACTTGATCGATTGATGGAAGGCTTGCAAGAAAAGGGAGTCGGTTCTGGTTCATTAAAAATGGCTTCGGGTCCTTTATCTTCAATGCCGCATCATGAATTATTGGCCGCTTGTCAGCACCAGGCCCTTGTGGACGCAGCGACTGAGTGTGTGAACAAAGCTCTGGTTGCAAAAAAATCTGCTTCTATTTGTACTTCTCTAATGAGCGCACTTCTTAAAATGATTTTGCAAGAGTTTAAGTTCGCGGATTGTCTGGTGTTGTGTCATCATGTGATGGCTGAGGTTTTGAGTTTGCAGTCTACAAACGTTTTGCCTGAAGGTATTGGGGTTAAGGTGCAACCTTTATTGTTTGAAAGTGTATGTAGAGATCCCAGCGTTGTTGCTCATTATTATCTTATTTTTGAAGTGCGTGCTGGTCATACTCTGAAAAGTAGTTTTTTTTATGATCCGTGGCTAAAATTAGGGAATATCGTACTGCCTGACACGCCAGAAAAGCATGGTCAGCTTATTATGGGGATGCTTCTGCAGGCAGCGCAGAATGATTCTCAAATTTATGGAAGAGTGCCTCCTACGCGTCTGAAATTTATCCGATGTCCTAATGAAGGAATAGACTTTGATCAAAAGTCTACTCTAACTAGAAAAGATAAAATAGACTTTATGAGGTTCTATGCTGTTGCTTTACGTACTTTTATATATGAAATTGGAATGAAAAAACAAAAAGATGTCGCGCTAAATTTTTTGTATAGTGGTCTGGTTGATACTTTAAAAAAATGTTCCCCCTATCCTGGCTTTGAAGGGCTGGCTCGTCAAAAAAATTTCTTGAGGGTCTTGTCTATTGCAAGCGTCGTTATGATGCATTATGCTCAACCTGAGGACGAGGGCTCTTCGTTATGGAAAGTGGGTGCGTTAACCCTAATTTCAACGATGTCTTGCTTGGCTTTGCCTGCACCTCTCGCAGCTGTGGCTGCTCCCTTTGCCTTTGCAGTAGTCGGTGCTAGTGGTTCCAGGGTGCTTTCGGCCCTTGGTTTTGGCATAGGCTAAAGTGTGGTTTAGCTAGAAACTATTTGAAGCTAAATTCGCCTGCTTTATTCACATTGACATGAATCGTTTGGCCTCCAATAAATTGACCTGAGAGTAGCTTTTGTGCCAGTGGATTCTCCAGGTACTGTTGAATGGCCCGTTTGAGTGGGCGAGCGCCATAAATGGGGTCATAGCCAATCTCAGCGAGTTTGTTCAAGGCGGCATCAGAGATTTCAAAGCCCATGTCTCGTGCTTGTAAGCGTTGGGTTAAGCGGGTCAATTGAATTTTACAGATTTGGGTGATTTGAGTTTCATCCAGCGGTTTAAATACGACGACCTCATCGATACGGTTCAGTAATTCTGGGCGAAAATGTTGCGTGACAAGGTGCATGACTTTAGATTTCATCGCTTGATAATCATCGGTTTTAGCAGAGTCTTGAATCAGGTCTGAGCCCAGGTTTGACGTCATCATGATGATCGTATTTTTAAAATCGACGGTGCGACCCTGGCCATCTGTCAGGCGTCCATCATCTAAGACTTGTAGTAAAATATTAAAGACGTCGGGATGTGCTTTTTCGATCTCATCCAGCAGAATAACGGAGTAAGGTTTGCGACGGACGAGTTCTGTTAAATAACCGCCTTCCTCATAGCCAACATAGCCGGGAGGAGCCCCAATTAAACGAGAGACAGAGTGTTTTTCCATAAACTCTGACATATCGACACGAATAAGCGCTTCTTCGGTGTCAAACATAAACTGAGCTAAAGTTTTAGCCAGCTCAGTTTTGCCAACGCCAGTCGGCCCTAAGCATAGGAATGAGCCAATTGGGCGATTAGGGTCAGACAAGCCAGAGCGTGAGCGACGAATGGCGTTGGATACGGCTTCTGTTGCTTCTTTCTGGCCAACAACGCGTTCTTCTAAAACCGACTCCATGCGCAGGAGTTTATCTTTTTCACCTTCCATCATGCGGCTCACCGGGATGCCGGTGGATTTGGAAACCACATCTGCAATCTCTTCTTCAGTGACTGCATCTTTTAGGAGGCGTGTAGGTTTTTTTTCTTGGGTATTGGCGCTTTGAAGCTTTTTTTCTAATTCAGGAATGGTGCCGTATTGCAGTTCGGACATACGGCCGAGATCTCCTTTGCGACGTGCATCCTCTAATTCTTGTTTGGCTTTCTCGACGGCTTCTTTAATTTTGCTGGCATCCTCAACCTGGGCTTTTTCGGTTTTCCAGATTTCTTCTAAATCAGCACTTTCTTTTTCTAGTTTACTCATTTCATCTTCTAGATGTTTGAGGCGCTCTTTGGAGGCGGCATCACTTTCTTTTGTTAAAGCAACACGTTCGATTTTTAACTGGATTAAACGGCGATCTAGGCGGTCAATTTCTTCAGGCTTGGAATCAATTTCCATGCGAATATGGCTTGCGGCTTCGTCAATTAAGTCAATGGCTTTATCAGGGAGTTGACGATCGGTGATGTAGCGGTGAGATAAAGTGGCGGCCGCAACAATGGCAGGGTCAGTGATTTCGACGCCGTGATGCACTTCGTATTTTTCTTTGAGGCCTCGCAAAATCGCAATGGTATCTTCGACGCTCGGTTCGTCTACCAAAACTTTTTGAAAGCGACGTTCTAAAGCGGCATCTTTTTCGATGTATTGGCGATATTCGTTTAAAGTGGTTGCGCCCATGCAGTGTAGTTCTCCACGCGCAAGTGCGGGTTTTAGCATATTGCCTGCATCCATTGCGCCTTCAGCTTTTCCGGCTCCAACCATGGTGTGCAGTTCGTCAATAAAGAGAATAATTTGGCCTTCGTTTTTGGCCACATCACTTAAAACGGCTTTGAGTCGCTCTTCAAATTCGCCGCGAAATTTGGCGCCTGCAAGCAGAGATCCCATATCGAGAGACAATACTTTTTTGCTTTTTAAGCCTTCAGGCACTTCGCCATTAACAATGCGTTGGGCCAAGCCCTCAACAATAGCGGTTTTGCCCACACCTGGCTCGCCAATCAAAACAGGATTATTTTTGGTGCGGCGTTGTAATACTTGAATGCAGCGGCGAATTTCATCATCTCGTCCAATCACGGGATCCAACTTGCCTTTCAATGCGCGTTCGGTTAAATCAATGGTATATTTTTGGAGTGCGCCACGCAGCTCTTCATCATTTTGATTCATCACTTTGCTATTTCCCCTGGTTTTTTGAATAATAGGCAATAAAATATTGCGCGTTAAGCCTGCTTTTTTAAGTATTTTGCCGAGGGCGCCTTTATCGTCTAAAGAGGCGAGGATAAACCATTCGCTGGAGATATAAGCATCGCCATTTTCTTTGGCATATTTTTCTGCCTCAGTCAAAAGACGTAGCAGTTCAGGATGCACGCCAAGTTGATCCATGCTGCCTTGTAATTTAGGCAGTTCGGCAATCGTGGTTTTGAGAGCGTCATACAGGGGTTTGATTTGTACACCAGACTGGCTCAGTAAAGAAGATGCACTGCTATCTGGACTTTCCAATAAAGCCAGAAAAACATGAAGTGCATCAATTTGATTATTCTGTGCAGAAACGGCCAAACTTTGCGCATTTTGCAAAGCATCTTGTAAACTTTTAGTGAGTTTGTCAGCGTTCATGTTCATCTCCTGGCAAAAGTTGCGCGTTCTATATTTATATGGGGGTTTAAAGCTAAAATTTCAAGACTTATGCAATGAATGAATCAAGTTTAGCTCTTTTTAGAAAAGTTATGCTATTATATGCCATTTAAATTATTGAAGTATCTTTCGTCTTGCATAGTAGCAGTTTGAAAATGTTAGGCGATTATCTTTTATGGGAGTAAAATGTCATTAGGTGACGCGGATAAGAAACAAATAGACGGCAGCATCAGGGAAATAAAAAGATGTCTGTTGATTGAAGATGAAATAGATCGAAGCAAGTATGTTAAATACTTGAGGGTGCTCTCTAAGCTTTTAGATCAAGAAGGTGCGCCATCCTATGTGGCAGCAAAAACAGATTTTCTGTCCCTATTGCTCACAGGAGTCACGGATGCAATCAAAGAACAAGGTGCAGTCTTAGTTAGAAATCTTGCCTTAAGTAAGGATGTAAAAGAGAACAAAATGCTTGATTGGTGCATCCCCTTATTGGAAGCAATGGCTGGAAGTGAAGACGAGCTTTCAAAAAAGGTCGCCAAGGAGGCCCTGTCAAAAATTACAGAAAAACCATTTTTGCCTACCAGTAGCAAAAAGCGAGCGTTGAAAGGCCTGACTCAATCAGCACAAAAAAGGCAGGTGAGAGAGCCCAAAGTTGTCGGCATAGCTGGGTTTGTGGCAAAGCTACGTTCTCCCGACGAAGCAGAGATTAAAGCAGGGCTGGAAAACTTAAAAACATGGGCCATAGATCATCCTTCTGAGGTTAATCAGTTTGCTAGTAATGGCGTGATGGAGGCATTACTTGGACTGTTAAATCGAGATCCTGCGTCAGCGCATTTGTTGGCAATATTGGATCGCTTGACGAACGCATGTAATCTACAGCCAGATAATCAAGCAACAATAACCGCACAGGCCATCGCAAGACTCACTATTTTGCTCAATGATCAAAACCCGGACATTAAACAATATGCCGCTTGGGCTTTGGGTAATGCTGCTTTTAAATGTGAGAAAAATCAGGCATTGATTAAAGCTAATCCCGTATGTGTCGATGAGTTAATCAAAAACTTGTTATTTCCTGAGTCTGAAGACGTAACACTTTATGCAGCTTGGGCTTTGGCCGCAAGTGGCGCATGCGAAGATGAGGGCTATCAAAGTGCTATTGCTGATGCAGATGGAATAAAACATCTTCGCAGTTATTCTGCAAAATTATTAGAGGCAGATATAGAGGATAAAAAAGTAATGCAAGATAGCATTAATGCGTTGGAAATATGTCGGTCGACTAAAAGAGTTAGAGTTGAATCAGGGGTGCCTGTGCTGGAAGAGCCTTGGCAGCCATTAATAACAAAAATGCAAGGTTACGATCAAATTACCCAAGCTCGCGTGATCAATCAAATAAGTGCTGAGCTAACGGATTGGTATCGTGTCACAGTGAAAGAGCGAGCGGCTAAAGAAAAAATTAAACATCATATTGCCGGGATTCATTATCTATTACTTGGATTCGCGCTTCAGGTAAATGCCAGTTTTCTTGATCGGTCTGGTATGCAAAAAGTGCAAGATGGGTTTAAAAATGCGCGTAAATTTTTACAACAGATAGGGGGATGTCCTGCAATACCTCAATCATTAGTTAATTTGTTCCCATTGCTGCAGGAGCATGTGACAGGCATTGAATGTGGTCTCAATCTAGAGCTTTTAATTCAGTGGGGTTTGATATATTGTGAAAAATTAGTTTTTTCACCCCGGCCGTTGGCAAATGATCCATCAGTTGATCTGGCTGTGCATATTGTTAGTCCACAGGTTCCAGTTATCGCTGAGGTCATGGTGCCAGCGCCTCTATTATGGGATGATTTGATCCATCTCGGGGCCATCAAAATGGGTGAAGTGCTTAATGAAATGGCTTTGCAATTAAAAAATTGGTATGCCGAACACGTTGGCAATGAATATCTTGGTCGTGATCGAGATTTCGTTGAGCTCAATTATCGATTGCTTGAGTATGCAAAAAGAATTAATCCAGCATTGAATGATTCTGCTCGAATGAGTGCAGAGAATTTTGATGCTGCAAAGGCCCCTCGTTGGCATCAGCCATTGCATGATTTAATAGTTGAAAAGCTTGGGCTTATGAATAAAAGAACATTAACTTTTGAGCAGCTTTTAGCATGGGGTAGTGCTTACTTGGCCAGTCCAGCGCCAGTCGATCCAGCTAATCTATCCGAAAAAGAGCAGCTCCAGTTAGCAAAGAAACAGTCACTAGAAGAAGCGGAAAAACAAAAGAAAATAGGACCTAGAGCAATTCTAGGCTGGAAATTAAAAGACGTAGAGGATCGTGGCAATTGTTTTTACGAAGCTGTCTGCGCGCATATGAAATTGATCCGGCATCCCTATTTAGAAGCTATTCCAGAGGGGACGCTTCCACGAGATGCGCTTAGACTGCATATTCAAGGTGCCGAGTTTAAAGATCAAGAATGGGCAGATGATAGAATATATGATGCATTTATTCAAAAATTTGATGTCATTTTAGCCATTGCTTATACCTTGCATCCAGAAACAGGTTTTGAGTGTAGGTCAAAAGATAGAGATGGTAGCATTAACAATCATGTTGATGGCACGCCATTGCCAGAAGGAAAAATGGTGATCCGTTTGGCTGCAACAGGTAGTCATTTTTTATCGGTTGAACAACACCCAGAATTAATATCAGGAGCCTTAAGTGAGGCTTTTTCTCCCTCAGAAGTAGAAGACGGCGAGATTATAGAAGAAGTCGTGTTGCCGGTCAAAGG
>CAXNIG010000034.1:0-7307 GCA_964202445.1 Pseudomonadota bacterium | reverse complement strand
TGATAAGGCGAATCAACCTGATTTATCCTCACTTTTTTCAGCGTCAAAAACGATTGCACCGCATCTTAAAAAAGGAGATATTGTGGTCTATGAATCCACGGTGTATCCTGGAACAACCGAAGAGGATTGCGTGCCTGTTTTGGAGCAGTATTCTGGCCTCAAGTGTGGTATTGATTTTTTTGTAGGGTACTCGCCAGAGCGTATTAATCCTGCTGACAAAGAGCATACTTTTACTAAAATTCGTAAAATTGTTGCTGGGCAGACACCTGAAGTTTTAGAGGTTGTGGCCACAGTGTACGGTAGTGTAGTTGAAGCGGGAGTTTATAAAGCTTCGAGTATTAAAGTGGCGGAAGCTGCGAAGGTCATTGAAAATACACAGCGTGATTTAAACATTGCCTTTGTGAATGAATTATCTATGATTTTTCATAAATTAGGCATCGATACGAAAGAGGTATTGGATGCGGCAGGCACAAAATGGAATTTTTTGCCCTTTAAGCCAGGCCTAGTCGGTGGCCACTGTATTGGTGTCGACCCTTATTATTTAACGCACAAAGCAGAAAAGTTGGGTTATCATCCACAAGTTATTTTAGCGGGGCGACGTGTCAATGACGGAATGGGGGCTTATATTGCACAGGAAACCATTAAGCTTTTGTCCAAAAAAGGCGTGTGTTTGCAGGGTGCGCGTGTGGGAATTTTAGGCTTAACGTTTAAAGAAAATTGCCCTGATTTGCGGAATACTAAAGTGATAGATATTTTTGCAGAGCTTCAGGAATATGGAATGAATCCTTTGATCCATGATCCATTAGTCAATGCAGAGGATGCTCAGCATGAGTATGGCATAAAACTGTCAGATTATGAGGCGCTGAATAATTTGGATGCCTTGATTTTAGCTGTGGCACATCAGGAGTATTTAAGTCAGCCTTTAGCACATTTCGTTGCAAAATTAAATTCAGATCATCCTATTTTAGTTGATGTAAAAAGCATTCTCAATTTACAGGAATTAGCAGCAATGAATGTAACAGTATGGAGATTATAAGAATGCAGTCAACATGGTTGGTCACAGGGGTGGCGGGTTTTATTGGTAGTCATTTGTTGGAGTGCTTACTGGGGGATGGTCAAAAGGTCATCGGCTTGGATAATTTTGCAACGGGCCATCAAAAAAATCTAGACGAAGTGCTTTCGCAAGTGAAAGGTGACTTTCAGTTTATTCAAGGTGATATTCGTGATCCTGCCGTGTGTCAGAAGGCAGTGAAAGGGGTGGATTTTGTCTTGCATCAAGCCGCATTAGGCAGTGTGCCTCGCTCTATTCAAGACCCTCTCACTACCCATGATGTCAATGTCACCGGCTTTTTAAATATGTTGATTGCAGCAAAAGATGCCGGTGTAAAGCGTTTTGTATATGCATCGTCTAGCTCAGTCTACGGTGATTCGCCGATATTGCCGAAAGTGGAAGCGCATCAGGGGAACCCCCTCTCACCGTATGCGGTCAGTAAAATGACCAACGAGCTGTATGCTAAAGCGTTTAGCAATTGTTATGATATTGAAACCATTGGTCTGCGTTATTTTAATGTATTTGGCGCGAGGCAAGATCCCAATGGCCAATATGCGGCGGTGATTCCCCTGTGGGTAAAAGCTTTGTTGCAGAATGAGCCTGTTTATATTAATGGGGATGGCGAAACATCGCGTGATTTTTGTTATGTTAAAAATGTCGTGCAAGCCAATATTTTAGCTGCAACAACGCAAAATCAAGCAGCGGTCAATACGGCTTATAATATTGCAGTGGGAGAGCAAACGACATTGAATCAGCTTTATCAGGCTTTGGCAAAAAGATTGAATATCAGTGGGCGTAGTCCGGTGTATCGTGCTTTTCGTCCTGGTGATGTCAGGCATTCGCTTGCGAGTATTGGCAAGGCTGTTGATCTTTTAGGGTATCAGCCTACGCATCAAATTGATGCAGGTTTGAATGAGGCGATTGCGTGGTATTCTAGCTCCTATTGAGTAAAGAAAATATCAGAGTATAATATTTGTAAATTTTCATGGAATGGTTGGGGTAATAAATGGATCAGGTGGCGGTTTTATTATTATTGGATGAAGTGATCGAGGCATCTCCCGGCACCTTAAAAGGTCCTGAGTCCGTAAAAGAGTGGGACTCCATCGCCATCATTAGTCTCATTGCATTAGCAGATGAACGTTTCAACAAAAGCGTTTCAGCAAGCCAGATTCAAAATTGTCATACAGTCGATGATGTTGTTACTTTATTACTGGGTGCATGATGCATAATGCAGTGATTAAAAATGTGCATGTCAGTGCGATCGCTACGGCGATTCCGGAGCATTGTATTGAGAACAGAAAAAATAAAGATTTTCCCCAAGAGGAGATTGATAAAATTGTGGCCAGTACCGGCGTAGAAACACGCTATATTGTCGATGCGAAAACTTGTACTTCTGATCTGTGTTATGATGCTGCCAAGCATTTAATTGAAAAATTACAGTTTGATATTCAGGATATTGATTTGTTGGTTTTTGTCTCTCAAACACCAGACTATATTTTGCCAGCAACCGCTTGTGCATTGCAAAAGCGCTTAGGCTTAAAAAAAGAAGTACTGGCCTTTGATATTAATCTAGGTTGCTCTGGTTATACCTATGGCTTGATTGTGCTTGCAAAGTTATTAAGTGCAGGAGGCTTTAAAAAAGCTTTGTTATTGGTGGGAGATACGATTTCTAAATTATCTTCGCCAGAGGATCGATCTGTCGCATTTTTATTCGGTGATGCCGGCAGTGCCACATTGCTTGAGTATGATCAAAATGCATTGCCGCTTTATATCGATTACGGTACAGATGGCAATGGATATGATAAATTGATGGTTCCGGCAGGAGGATTTCGCCAGCCTGTTAATGCTGATTTGATGACGCGTCAGGAGCAGGAAGGTGGAAATGTTCGTGCTCAAACTGAGCTCTTCATGAATGGTGCAGATGTTTTTAGTTTTACTCTGAAAGAAGTGCCTAAAACAATCGCAGCTTGCTTGAATCAAGCGAAGCTGAGTAAAGACGATATTGATTTATTTGTGTTTCATCAGGCGAATTTATTTATGCTGAATCATCTGGTTAAAAAAATAGGGTTGCCTGCTGAAAAAGTCCTTTTAAGTTTAGGTCATTATGGAAATACCAGTGTGGCATCCATTCCGCTTACCTTGTGTCAAGCGCATGCTGTATTTGCAAGTTCCTTATCTAAAAAGCTTTTGCTTTGTGGCTTTGGAGTGGGGTTTTCTTGGGCGAGCGTGATTTTAGATACGCAAAATTTAAAAGTGTTTCCATTAATCAAAAGAGGTGAGCATGTCGTTAGTTGATTTGCAAAATAAAACCATTTTAGTAACCGGTGCATCCAATGGCATTGGGCGGGTTACCGTTGAGTTATTGGCAAAATTAGGGGCACGTGTTGTGCTTGTTGCGCGTAATCAGGAGCTTTTAAAGGATATTGTGAAAAGTCTGCCAGGGGCAGGGCATATAGTATGCCCATTTGATTTGAGTCAGGTGAATGAGATTGGTGCTTTTATCGCGAAAATAAGCTCAGAATATGGTTTGTTAGATGGCTTAGTGCATGCTGCTGGGATTCATATGGCCAAGCCGTTACGTATGTTATCAGCTGAAAATTTAGAAGATATTTTTCGGGTGAATGTCACCGCAGGGATCATGCTTGCAAAAGCATTTCGGCAAAAAACAGTTTCAGCTCGACCTGCGAGTATTGTGTTTATTTCATCCGTGGTTGCTTTGGTTGGACAGCCAGCGGTTTCGGCCTATGCGATGAGTAAAGGGGCGATTTGTGCTGCGACAAAATCTTTGGCTGCAGAATTGGCCCCAGAGCAAATTCGCGTGAATGCGGTTTTGCCTGGCGTGGTGATGACTTCTATGACCCAGAACTTGTTTGATAAAATGGGTGCAGAACAAATCGAATTGATTAAGAAGGCACATCCTCTGGGCTTGGGGCAGCCGCTTGACGTCGCCAATATGATCGCCTTTTTGTTATCTGATGCTGCCAAGTGGATTACGGGAACGGATATGATTGTAGATGGTGGATATACTGCAATTTAAGGACAATTCATGAATAGTGAGCTAATTATTGTGGGGAGCGGTGGTTTTGGTCGTGAAATACTTGCTTGGCTTCCGGGTGTTTTGCAAAAAGAGCAGTTATTATTTAAAGGCTTTTTAGATGATGATCTCGCGTTAAGTGATTTTGGTAAAGTGAGAGATTTTAAGCCGCAGCCGCAGCAGGTTTTTGTATGTGCGATAGGGTCATGTGCTGGCCGAGAGGAGGTGGTTACACATTTATTAGCGCAGGGAGCTCGCTTTGTAAACTTGGTTCATCAGACAGCAGTAGTCGCATCCCGCTTAAAGGAGGATAGTGGATTGATTATCGCTCCATTTGTTTTTATATCTACTAATGTACAGGTAGGCACTGGAGTGATTTTTAATGTAGCGAGTTCTGTGGGGCATGATGCTAAAATTGGTAATTTTACGACATTGAGTGGGCATTGTGATGTAACTGGAAACGTGGTGCTAGGGAGTCGTGTTTTTATGGGCTCTCACGCTTGTATTATTCCTGGAAGGGTAGTGGGTGATAATGCTCTCATTGGCGCAGGTAGTGCTGTCATGCGGAATGTCCCTGCTGGAGTCACCGTCATTGGCGTGCCTGCCAAGAAATTAATGTAATGTGGAGTTTATGAAAGCACGAATTAAATCTATACAGTATTATTTGCCAGAGGCTATTTTAAGTAATCAAGCGCTTGAGCTTGCTTTTCCAGAGTTTTCAGCAGAAAAAATTCTGGCTAAGACAGGCATTCAAATGCGCCATATTTCTGCTGTTGGGGAATCCTCTTCTGATATGGCTGTCAAAGTAGCTGAGACATTATTTGCAAGTGGGGTGATCAGCAAAGAGCAGATTGATTTTTTATTGTTTTGTACGCAAACGCCATATTCTTTATTGCCAACTAATGCATGCATGCTTCAAGAGAGGCTTGGTTTGAACAATGCGCTCGGTGCGCTGGATTTTAATCTGGGATGCTCTGGGTTTGTGTATGGTTTATCTTTAGCAAAAGGATTGATTGAGTCAAGGCAAGCCTCTAATGTGTTGCTGCTGACTGCGGATACTTATACCAAACTCATTGAGGCAACTGATAAATCAGTGCGTACTATTTTTGGTGATGGCGCTGCGGCTACTTTAATTTCTGGAGTTGAATCTGAAGCTACGGGGATATCGCCCATAGCCTATGGAACGGATGGTCGCGGTGCTAAAAATCTTTGTATGTCAAAGGGCTATTTGAGAATGAATGGCCCTGAAATATTTGAATTTACTTTAGATGTGGTGCCCAAAATCATAGCGCAGGCTTTGCAAAAAGCACGGTTTGATTTTCAGGATATCGAGCTTTTTGTGTTTCATCAAGCCAATGCGTATATGTTGGAACATTTGCGTAAAAAATTGCAGATCCCTATTGAGAAATTTTGGGTGGCAATGGATTTTTGTGGCAATACCGTATCTTCTAGTATTCCGATTGCATTGCGCGAGGCTGCCAATGCAGGCGTTTTATCTCAAAAAATAAAAGTGATGTTAGTGGGTTTTGGTGTCGGTTATTCATGGGCGGCAACAATTGTAGACCTCTCTCATTTTATTTAGAACCTCTTGCTATTCTTGATAAGCCAGGCTAAAATAAACCATTGCTTTATTTAAGACGGGTTAATTTAATGAAAATGCAAGTTCTGTCCGAAATTATGCTTCAAAATCCGGCATTGCAAAATCCCCCTTCTTTGGCGAAGACGGATTTGCCTTACATCGAGCGGCAGCAGATCATTAGCCTGCTGGATTCAATTTGGGACCCTTTGGTGACCATCCTGCTCGGGCCGAGGCAGGCGGGAAAAACAACATTGGGTCGTCATTTATCTCAAAAAATTGTCGAGCAAGGCCGTTATCCTGCCTGCATTTATTTAAATTGTGATACTGTGATTTTGCGCGAGTGGCTGATTTCGGCTACGGTGATTCAGGATTTGCAAGAGGAGTTTGGCCTCGAGCGCTTTATTTTATTTATTGATGAGGTGCAGCGTTTGGAAAATCCAGGGCTTTTGATCAAGCAAATTATCGATTTAAAATTCCCCATTAAGTTGATGGTCAGTGGTTCTTCGCAATTAGAGTTAAAAAGTAAAGTTCAAGAGCATCTTACAGGTCGACAAATCACGGCGCTGATTTTGCCTTTGAGTTATGAGGAAATCAATCAGCCTTTAAAAAGCGAAGAGCAATTGATTTATGGTTGTTATCCACAAATTGTTTTGTCGCGAGAAAAAAAACTGCTTTTGTCTATGCTTTATCAACAATATATTGAGAAGGATGTTATTGAAATTTTAAAAGTAGGACAGCCGTTGTTGATGACAAAATTACTGGGGCTTATTGCGCATAGTTCGGGTCAGCTTGTGAATTATCAAACCTTGGCGACCGATTGTCAGAGTACTATTCCTACGATTAAAAATTATTTGAGTATTTTAGAGGCGAGTTATGTGCTGCAAGCCCTTTATCCTTTTGTGGGTAATAAACGTCAGGAAATTACTGCTAACCCTAAATATTATTTTTTGGATAATGGGTTCCGCAATCAGGCGCTGGGTAATTTTGCGGAATTGAACGCGCGGACGGATAAAGGATTTTTAGTTGAAAGTGCTGTTTTTCAGGAGATTATCAAGTTTCGTGCGCAACATTTTTTAGATTTTAAAATTCATTTTTGGCGGACCAAAAGTGGTGCTGAAATGGATTTTGTTTTGATTCATCAGGAGAAAATCATTGCGGTTGAAGTCAAATTTCAAAGCTTTAAGGAGCCTAAGTTAAGTCGTAGTTTTCGCTCGTTTATTGATGCTTATCAGCCGGTACAGGCGTGGATTATTACACAGGATTTTACAGCAAAAATGCAGCTGGGAATAACTGAGATTTCCTTTATTCCTTTGCGTAAATTGTATAGACTGTTTGCAGCTTTAAAATAAGTAGGATTTAGCAAAGTATGTGGTTTCATTTTTTTAAGCCGATATTTGATCGCTTATTTGCTGTATTTTTGATTTTTTGCTTGAGTTGGCTGATCGTCAGTATTTTTATTTTGGTGAAATGCTTTTTAGGATCTCCCGCTGTGTTTACACAAGATCGTATTGGTCAGCATGAAAAAGCTTTTAAAGTTTATAAATTTCGCACTATGACCAGTGCGCGGAATGATGCAGGAGACTTATTGCCTGATGCGCTGCGTTTAACGCGCTTTGGAAAATTTTTACGTGCTTCGAGCTTGG
>CAXNIG010000033.1:0-7447 GCA_964202445.1 Pseudomonadota bacterium | reverse complement strand
GTTGCTTTTGGGCTTTTTCATCAATCTTGCTGTCTATGCGGACTCTTGCACCATTCAGCAAAAGCAAATCCTCCAAAATTTTGCAACGGCAAGCTTAAAGCAGAAAGACCCCTCTGGTTTCATCACTGCAATTGCAATGGTTGCGCAACGTGGTGATGCAGCACCCGTATCGGTATATGCAGGAACAAATGGCATTCATGATCCTGCTGCGATTAATAGCGCCAGCCTTTTTCAAATCGGCAGTATTACTAAATCTTTTATCGCCGTAGTGATCCTGCAATTGGCACAGGAGAAGCATTTTAGCCTGGATGATCCAACTTTGATTGCGAAATACTTTCCTGAATATCCCAATTGGGGTGGTATCACCTTGCGTCAATTATTGACGATGGCCAGCGGAATTCCAGGCAATGAAACCCGGGAGTCCAACGACATTTATATGAAATTTACTGCCAAAGAATATGCGTCTTACGTCAGTCCAACTGAGATTCTTAATTTGACTTATGCGTATCCGCTTGATTTCAAACCGGGGACCTCCTGGGAGTACTCCAATACCAACTACACTTTGCTGGGGCAGTTTATTCAGCGCGTGACACAGCAAAGCCCAGAAGCTGAAGTTGAAACACGCATTATTAAAAAGTTGGGCCTTAAGCATACCTACTTTCCTGTCAACACAATGCAGGAAATTCGAGGTGTTTCACCTAATGAGATCGTAGATGGCTATGCTTTCAGTCCGCCACCGCCAGCCACCCATAATCTGTATCCTTTCATGTACTTTGGAGAGGATATCACAGGCTTTTCACTCTCGGAATTTAATACTGCTGCAGCGATTGTATCCACTCCGTCAGATATCAATGTCTATTTGCACGCCCTCTATAATCATGGAATATTGTTGAATCAGGAACAGATCAATCAATTAACCACGCTGGTTTCTAAAGTGAATGGGACAGCCTTTAATCCCAAAAAGGATTTAGGCAATCCCCTAGGCTTTGGTTTTGCCGTGGTTGGTTATTACTGGAAGCCTTACCATCACATGATTTACCTTTATAACGGGACGACCAATGGCTTTAATTTTGTTTACTTTTATGATCCAGCAACACAGCAGTATCTGACTTTTGCAGTCAATTCACTGGCGAATATAAACGGTCTGTTTGAGCATTCTTTGGATTTATTTAATCACTTGAGTATTGCCTCTGCTTGTGTGGAGCTTCAGTCCCGATCTTGATTAATCAGGGCTTGACTATAGAGAACCAAGCATTTTTTGGAGCAAATTCGCTGAGCCTTGGCGTTTAAGAGTCAGTGTCAATATTGTATGGCTAAAGTAGGGCCACCTTCGCTGGAGCCGTATGAAGATATGCGTCTAAAAGTGGGGCTATTTTTGGGCTTGGAATGTAGCTTGTATTTTCTCCACTCATCTCCGTTTTTATTTCTTTCAGTCCATGTTAAACTGCCAAAATTGAAAGGTGTTAATCAAATTCATGGGGCCGTGGAAGCTCTGGTCAACTATATGAAAAACGTATCTGGCTAAAGTGAAGGAGTTTATTATGCTGAGTGATAATGTTGTAAAAGCTTTTAAAAATGGTGTGTGGGTTCGCACCCTTGTGGATATTGATGCAGAAATTGCCGTTTTGGATAAAAGACGGACTTATACAGCAGTAGATTGGAATTTAACGCATACTCCAGCTGCTCGAGCAAACCCAAAATTCACTCGCTATTCTCCCGCTCACTTTATGGTTGAGGGAATTCCTGTCCGTATGCATCTTCCTAATCACCCTGGAGTCATATTCAGGCATGACTATCGCCCAGCGCATTTTTATGATGGAAGCGCGGGGGAAGTGCTCACTCGTACAGGAGATGGGGACTTAGACTACACCAAAGAAATTCTGGATAATGGACGTGGCAAAACATGCCAGCTTTATTACCCTTCACATGAACAAATTAAAGCTCATTTAGAGAAAAAGCATAAAGAGTATGCGGCTGATTCCTACTATGAGGAAAATCCTGATGAAGTTGCTTTTCTAAATTGGAATGAAGGCCTTTTACGCTATGGTTATCATAATATTGTGGGTCTTTATGTAAATCTTGAGGATTCGAGATGTTGCAAACAAGCTGTGGTTTTGAGGCAGAAGCTGCAAGCTAAAGGAGTCCCTTTTGAGGCAAGCCGCTTCTATCAAATTGTTGATGGTCATTTCAGTTATGTTGCTTCTGCAAAAGTAGCTGAAATTGCCGCTAGAGATAGGCCCACTGAGTTCGAGGCTTATTTGGCAGGGCGAAGAGTTGTAGGGGCTGCCTCTGTTTTTAGGAGGGGGCATGGCGGTGGTGCAGAAGGAGCAGCTCCAGCACCAAAATAGCTTGAGGCTCATTGTTTAGAAAATTTTTCTTTATCATTGTGGATTTGTTTGCTAGAGTGAAAGTTATGCATGCTGCGATTTGGATATCGGCTCTGAAAAGGGGCGTAAAAACGGGAATTAGAGAGCTTAAAAAACTGTCTTGATTTTTAGTGGGATTATATTTTTGTGACGCTATCTATTTGAAAAAAAATAAATTAAGGGTGATTAAAGCAATTGCTTCATAAGGTATAGGTATTTTTTACCTATTACATTTTTATTTTTAATATCGTATTATATAAAAAGATAAATAAAAAAGGATGAAAATGTTTAGCGCAAAAAAACTATCATGTATAGATCATTTAAATTCAAGTTTGTTGGAAGAGTTGCAGAATAATGAAATCGGTGCAGTAATTATTAAAGGGGTCTATTCAAAAGAAATATGTCTTCACTTATCAGAGCAAATTAAACAAAAAATGAAGAGAGGCACCTATGCTAATGCGCCTTTAATTGATCGGGTCGGCAAGGCATTTTTTGAGACTTTAAGTTCAGAAAATTTATATGAGGAATATTTTAAACTATCTTTAGCTATGACTGCAGAGTTGAGAGAGGTATTTTTTCCTTATCTTTCTCCTATTGATTTGTTAAGGCTCAAGCTAGATGAAATATATGTGCAGGGGTGTAATCTTGCAACGTTGAATCGAAA
Source organism: Pseudomonadota bacterium (assembly GCA_964202445.1). GTDB lineage: Bacteria > Pseudomonadota > Gammaproteobacteria > Francisellales > CACEW01 > JAJZUD01. The sequence continues at coordinate 4,417 of CAXNIG010000033.1, read as the reverse complement.
GAAAATGTTTGCAGGGCTGGTCCGGTTTTTTAAAGAGGGCAGCACAGCAGAACCTCATCAGGATATTATTAAGCGCGATGCAAAGGGTTTTGATCTTGGGACTCATGTGACAGGACAGCTTGCATTTAACTTATACTTGCAAGAGGCCCAAGAAGGTGGAGAGCTGCATATCTGGAATTGGCGGCCTAGTTTGGCAGAGGCAAAGCAGTATCAACACACTGATCCCAAGCTTTCGTATGGCTTAAATCTTCGCCAAACCCCTAAAGAAAACCCGGATTTACGGATTCAGGTAGAGGCGGGTGATTTCATTTTTTTCAATTCCCGTAATGTTCATGCCGTGAGTACTATTGGAAGCGGAGAAAGAATCAGTGTTTCTAGCTTTATAGGTTATCGAGGAGCGGCCCAATCTTTACAATTATGGAGCTAAAATGATCAGAGAAGTGATGGTGATTTTATTATTGCAATTGGGCGCAGTGATTTTACCAGGCCCAGATTTTGCAATTGTTTCGCGCTATAGTGTGGTAAAAGGGCGCCAAAATGGTCTGATGTGTGCCCTGGGGGTGACCATTGCAGTATTAATCAATTTTTCAATCAGCTTTTTTATTGGAGCTTCTTTGATCAAAGAAAATTTAATATTATATCGATTGTTTATTACCCTTGGTCTTGTCTACTTGCTCTACATCAGCTATTCCTTGGTTAAAAACTTTTTTGTGCCTCAAGCCTCAATTGCATCGGGTACCGAAACTTCCCCCAAGACTTTACAAACTGGATCTTTTCGGGCAGGCCTATTGACTAATTTATCCAATGCAAAAGCCATTGTTTTTTTCAGTTCTCTTGTTCCTCTGTTTGCTACCCTGTCACAGACATTGAAATTTTTCACCTGGTGTGGGATAGGGCTTGTGACTTTTTCTTGGTTTGTCACTGTTGCGATTTTATTTACCAAGCCACGAATCAGGCATGTGTTTCTCGCTAAAATAGTCTATTTTGAATTGGTTATAGGTCTTGTAATCATGGTATTTTCTATTGTTATATTTTGTTCGCTCTATTTCTGAGCTTGCTCAAAATTCAGTAGCCTTAAAAAGATGAATGGGAATTAGGGGAGAATAAAAGGCTCTATCATCATAGGTAATTAATACGTATTCATTTTTATTTTTTATTAGATATAATGCCTGGCATAATTTAACCAGATTTAAGAGGGGCTATGTATTTAACTAAACCACACGCAGAACGGCATTTGAGTATTCCTGATCAATTGGAAGCAATGAGTAAATATCTAAGTCAGTGGAGTGAAACAATTAAGGAAGACGGCGGGCAAGAAGCGTTGGGGCAAGTCGTGGACTTGCTTGGTGTGATCAATGATGCTTCCAATTATGCTGGAGATCCAACTGTCACTAATTTTTTGCCCATAGTTCAAGATATTAGTGTTTATGCAATGCGCTATATTGAATTTTCTGAAGATAGCAGCCATTATTCCTTCGCTGATCTTTTGGCAGTTCATGGATTGCAGGCCTTGCCCCCCGCCTCAACGACCCCGACCCCGTCGGTAAGGCCCGTTGCGGTAGAGCTTCCACTTACAGAAGTTGCAAAGCCGATGGTTTATGGAGTCTACCCCCAAGTCAATGATACTTTTTCTGACTTGAGTGCCTCTAGTGAGCAGGAGGCCCCTATGCCGCAAATAATGGAACATTCTGAGGTTCATGGTCAAAGTGAAACGACGAGCTCAGTCATCCCTGCTGCTGTAGGCGTTGCGTTAGGAGTGACCGCAATAGGCTCCCTTTATGCAGCATATAAATATGGTCTTTGGGGTAGAATGAAAGAGGAGTTGCCCATCTTGGCTCGACAGCTCAAACAGTCAGTCTCCGATACATTTATATATTATTGGAGGCGTACGCCTTCTGAAACAGCAGAAAGTAGTGCTTTACTAGGCATAAAACGGAGAGATAGTGTTGTATATTATGGAGCAGCAGCGGATTCCGAAGCCTCCACTCAGCCCGAAGCAAAAGTTTGAGGTATTAGAGATGATGCAGACTCCTTCTATACAAAAGCGCCCCCCTACTCCCATCCAGGTATATGTAGACTGGCGGGTCAAGAATGAAGCCTATCTTGCGCCTCAAGAAAAGCTTTGGCTCGGATTTTTTCTAGGCCAATGGCATGGAGAGGCTATTGCAAAAAGTGCTTTATCTTTTTTGTCTGGCAGGTTTGAAAATATAGATTGTTCTCTTCTGATCAAAGTCGTGCCTTTATTATGGTATGCAAAGTCGTGGGGGCATTTATCAAAAACTGTGAATAGTATGATAATGGGAATATTAAACAATTTAGGGATTCGTGCTGTGACAGCTGCCGCTACGGTCGCCCTTATGCTTCTGTGGGTGCCGAGTGAATTAACAAGCTCAAGTGAGATGCCTATTTCAGCAGAGACAGCAGTGGGGTTTCCTGGAGATGGTTCGGTAGATCCGCTTAATGCGGCTAATATTTTGGCTTCTTTTATTTATTTAATCCCGGCCGTTCATTTTGGTCGCTTAATTTATCAAAAAGGGATTGATGCTACTCCGGAAGTAGTAGGGGCTTTGTTTGCGCAGTATTTATTATCTGAGGGGCTTTATTTACCTTGGGTGCAATCTATGCCGGAGGCGCATCAGGCTACGGTTTTTTCAGTAATGGGTAAGGGCATATCAATAGCGGGAACACCAAGATACATTGAAATATGGCACCGGCTCCGTGAAGCAAATCTGAGTGCGGTTTGTTCTTTAGGACTTTTTGCCAAAATAGCAGAAAAAAAAGCAGCGCAGATTAGTAGTTATTGTACAGCCACTTTTTGGAACACGGTTTCTATGGTCAAAGCTGTTCAAGCAATACAAATACCGGGAGTTCATTATTAAGAATGAAGGTTGATTTTAATTATTTTTTAGTGTATGATAAAGGCTCAGTGATAGTTAAGATGAGGTGCGGTTTATGGCAAGAGGTGGCATTGGTGTCCCTGTGAGAAGTGATGAAAGTGCGGCGTTGATAGAACTGCCGGCTTCACCAATATATTATTTTTCTGGAATACCAATGCCAGTGCTTGAAGTGCCAGATTCATTTCAATCTATCAGTTTGCCATTGCTATCCATGCATCTCGTTGCAGGCAATTCAGCCGTAACACAGACATCGGCGCAATTACAGGCCGAACATGCAGAAAGGCTTGGCCAGATTAATGCTTTTTCTAATCTATCCCAGGCCGTAACCCCTTGGTGGAATCATCATTTTGCGCCAGCAAGCGAATCCTCCCCAGGTTGGGATGCTACCGTGAATAGCTCTAACTGTGCGGCTCCAGCAGCCTAATTTTGTAAAGATCAAATCATTTACAGGAAAAGAAAATGTCCACTTATTCATCCGATGATAAAATCGATTTTGGCAAAACAGCCCAAGATTACAGCCAGCATCGTCAGGGTTTTCCTGCGGAGTTTTTTAGGCGCCTAAAAGCCTTTGGTGTCGGCCTGCCAAATCAAACTATTTTAGATCTAGGAACGGGAACAGGTACTGTAGCACGAGGCTTGGCATTGGAGGGGGCAGCAGTCACCGCTTTAGATCCTTCGATAAAATTAATCATGCAGGCTCAAGAAAGAGATCAGGAGGCTGAGGTTCAGATTCAGTATGTCAATGCGAAAGCAGAAACAACAGGGCTTCCAGATCACTCTTTTGATGTCATTACGGCGGGGCAGTGTTGGCATTGGTTTGACGAAGCTTTGGCGATGCAGGAAATTAAGCGTCTGTTAAAACCGCATGGCCGTTTAGTCATTGCGCATTATGATTGGTTGTCTTTACCAAAAAGTGTGCCTGCGCTGTCTGAAACCGTGATGCAGCGTTATGCGCCTGATATGCGACCTGGATTTTCTACCGGTTTTTATCCAGAGCGTGCGCTCGCCATGCAGAGGGAGGGCTTTCAGCATATTGAGACCTTTAGTTTTGATCATGCGGACTTTTATAGTCATGAAGCCTGGCGTGGAAGAATCCGAGCCTCTAATTGGATTGGTGCGCGCTTATCTCCTGAAGATGTTGAGCGTTTTGATCTGGAACATGCAAAAGGTCTACAAGAGCAATTTTCTGAAGAAGCTCTCAAAATTTGGCATCGGTGTTTTGTGGCGGTAGGTGAAATTAAACCATGATGACATTTTTTGTGTTTTTGCAATTTTTATTGCTCTTTTTTATGCTATTTCACGACTGGATTCCTGTTCCCCCTTTCAATAATACAGCAGCCTTAAAAAAAGTGGATGGGAATTGGGGGCGACTAAAAGGCTCTATCATCAATGGTGCCACTGTCTAGCTTAATTACAATTGTTTGCTTTTATTTAGGCATCAGCATTGGTACAATTTGCAGTTGGTGGATTCCTTGTTTCTTTGGAAGTTCAAAGCAGCACAAGGAAAGATTTCAAAAATT
>CAXNIG010000032.1:0-7558 GCA_964202445.1 Pseudomonadota bacterium | reverse complement strand
TAAAAAATCTGGTTACGTTCATATGAGGAGGTAAGCCATGCATCCTCCAAAAAGAGGAGGTACAAATCATGCCAGGCTGGGTCAAATTTTGCTTTTTCAAGCCAAATGCCGGGAAACAAAATTAACTCTAACCGCCAGTTTGATCGCTCATGTTCTGCAATACTTTTAAAAATGCTCCATTGATCTAGCAGATGCTTCGGGGGTTGCTGATGCACATTATAATCACGCTTTAAATTATGATGAGACATAGCCTCACCAATATTAGGCAACATAAAAAGATTCCTGGCCCCAGCTGTGATACTAAATATCTTAATGGGGTGAAAGGCTGGCTTATGGTCTAACTGCTTCCATAATGCCAGAATAGAACCTGGGGAGGCAGTGACCACAGGCAAAAGATTTTCTCCTGAGCGAATAAATACCTCATATGAATTTTTTAGCAAAATTCCAGCTGGCAACCCTGTTTCAGCATATTGAAGATTGTTTTGAACTTCAGAGGCAACTTCACTATCATTAATTGGAACCAATTTACCTGACGCAAGAGGCACATAAAAAAGACCATCCTCAACAATAGTCGCACCAAACGGATAGCTGACTTTATATAAAAACATGGAGTCATCAGGATTAATTTTATCAATCACCGTGGCAAGCCTAGGATTAATGATAGCTACTGAAGCACTGAGATCTTTCCAGCTTATTTTTTGTATTCCATTATTCATAAGTAATCTTAATTTAATGTCATAAACTAAACGCCTCAGGAAATGCCATATTATCACCATGGCCCCCGCCTACAAAGAGCATCACACTTTCTTTATAGCCATCGATACCCAAAAAATCTTCGACTCGTGTATCATTGAAAGCACCAGTAATCCAAGTATCTATGCCTAATGCTGTCGCAGCAAGTAAGCAAGTTTGTGAAACATGCCCCATGTCCAATAGCATTACGCGATAAGTCCTGGAGTGGGTATACTTCCACCAGTACTTATCGAGACGAGCAGTGATATAAATTCCAAAAGCTAGACCTTTGGAATAAAACTGTTGTTTGTTAAACTCAATGACTTGATCTTCAAAATGCCCCAAAGAAAGCATGTTTAAACTATGATCTTGCGGCCTATAATAATATAAACCACTTTTCAAGCCGTCAACATTATATGCTACAACATAAGCTTCTTCTGCATGCAAGCCCCCACTCGATGGACTAGCCTTACGAATACCTGCTATTTTTAAACCTCTGTGCGCAAGTTCGTGCCAGTCACCATGAATCAATCCAAAGCTTGCATAAAGTAAGTTACTTAATTGTTCAAGACTAACGGGTTCTCCATTAAACGTGCGAGAGGTCTTGCGCTGCATAAAAACATCTGATAGCTTCTGACTTAATGGGGTGAGCGATGCTTTGGGTAAGTTAATAATAGGGGCATCTTTTTCTTGGAAAAAATGAGGAACATTCTTTGCTAGCTCGGCACATTCTTGGAGATAATTTTGAGAAAATTTTTGTGGCTGCGCAGAAAGATCGCCAGTTATCGTATTTTTTGTACCTACATGGAATAAGCGCGCCAAAAGATCACCTTCCCAATAAAGCGCCTTGAGATCTTGGTCTGATAAAATCACCCCGGCATCTAGTAAATTACTAAATACTGCATCCTCTGATGCATCATTTTCGGATAATTCCAACAACTTCAAGAAATATCTTTGTTCAAGAATAAATTGCTCATGTGTTTTACAATTCCAAAGCAAAACTTGTCCCTTCTCAATTAAAAAGAAAATCTCGGGAGAAATTTTATAACTCATAGAAATATATCTAAAAACTAGATAACACGAATTAAGCTTTTAAAAGAGCTGGGCATCTTGTAGATATGTAAGATTCTATAGTTTCACGAATTACTTTTTGCATGATTATGGCCTCTGTTAATTAGCTGATTAAATATAAAATAATTTTAAGTAAAAATAGAGTGCTTGTCAATATGATGACGCTTGAATAAATTTAATTTTTTAATTAAACAAAACTAACCATGCAAAAACCCATACACAGCCAGCACGGTCAACAATAGCGTGATAATCGTAAAGCGTGTGACAATCTTCGGCTCTGTCAGTCCTAATAATTCAAAGTGATGGTGAATGGGGGCCATTTTAAAAATGCGCTTTTTGCGTAGTTTGTAAGAACCTACTTGTAAGATGACGGATAGCGTTTCGATCACAAAAATACCGCCCATTATTAACCAGGCTAATTCAGCATGTAAGGCAATGGCCATAAAGCCTAATAGTGCTCCCAGCGCCAGCGAGCCGACGTCCCCCATGAATAATCCGGCAGGAAAGCCATTGAACCACCAAAAACCTAAGCCTGCACCCAGGATAGCAAAGCAGATGAGCAATAAGCCCTGCACCTCTGGATTGCCACTCATGACGGTGAAAAAACTAAACCCAATACTGACCAGCATAATGGATAAAATTGCCAAGCCATCTAAACCATCTGTCAAATTGACGGCATTGCTGCTCCCTGTCAAGACAAAATACGCAAAAATAACAAAACCAACTGGCCCTAAAATTAAAACATGATGAGTGAAAGGCAATATGAGCGACGTCATTTCACCCATGCTATTAAAGTAGTGCAAAAACCAGAAGGCCAATGCAAGCGAAAAGATCGATTGCCAAAAATATTTCCAACGCGAGGCCAGCCCCTTGGAGTGCTTCAAGATTAGTTTTTTATAGTCATCTAAAAAGCCAATCATCGCAAACAACCACAGCGTGATTAATGCCATCGTCACCAAAGGATAATGCCAGCCTCCTCCCAACAAAGTGGCCAGGGTAATTGCACATACAATCAGAATTCCCCCCATCGTGGGCGTGCCTTTTTTGCTGTAATGAGATTCTGGCCCTTCTTTACGAATCACCTGACCGGCCTGCCATTTTTGCAGGAGTCTGATAAACTGATTACCAAAAATCAGCATGATTAAAAACGCAATGATAAAACTTAGCATGGAGCACTCCTTTTAATGACAACAAAAACCGGCAAGTTATATGTAGTGGCCACGCCGATTGGTAATTTAGCTGATCTAAGCCCGCGTGCAGTGGACATTCTCAAATCGGTTGATCTGATTCTAGCGGAAGATACGCGTCACAGCAAGCCACTGATGCAGCATTTTGGCATTCATACGCGAATGGAGTCTTGCCATGAGCACAATGAGTGTGAAAAAAGTCTTGAGGTCTTGAGTCATTTAGCCTCTGGATTAGCCTGTGCGCTGATCTCGGATGCAGGGACTCCCGTGTTTAGCGACCCAGGTGCAAAGTTGATTGATACAGTCCTGGCTGCAGGCTATGCGGTGATTCCTATTCCCGGTGCCTGTGCAGCGATTGCGGCTTTATCGGCCTCAGGTTTTGCGGGGATTCCGTTCCATTTTTATGGGTTTTTGCCTGCGCATACTGCAAATAAGCGTAAAATTTTAGAGCCTATTTTTCAGAATATCACCGGTACACTTTGTTTTTATGAGTCGCCGCATCGGCTATTGGAGACTTTAATTTTATTTCAGGAAATTTGGGGCGAAGATAAAATCATCGTGCTGGCGAAAGAGCTATCGAAACTCTATGAAACCCTCCTCAAAAAACCGATTCTAGAAGTGTTGCAGTGGTTGCGGGAGGATGAAAAACGCCAGCAAGGCGAGTTTGTTATTTTGCTTGAAAATACAGTTACTCCAAGTGATAATGCGCATGTGACGCTATCAGTGGATGAAATGCTCATCGCCTTGATGGCGCAGATGAAGCTGAAAGAAGCGGTGACTTTGCTGGCTAATTTGAGCGGTCTGCCTAAAAATACACTTTATGACAAAGCATTGGGTTTAAAGTCGAGCCTATCTTTAAAAAGCGTACAATAAGCGGTAAGAAACGTCTTCATTTTGATCTTTCGGTCTATCCATTTCGCTGTGAATATGCAAAATAACGCGATATCGCAGAGAACTAAACTAGGCAGCCAGGAATAAATGAAACCTTAGTAATTAATCAATGTCTGGATCGGCAGATAAGAACGAATCATGACACTGACACCTACTCCCAACAAGAGTGAAAAAATCATTGCAATTGCACTGTTTATGGTAAAGAAAATGCTTGTAGGGGGGGCGGGAAGCTGCAAAGCTAAAGCTTTTTCAGCATATTGCCTGAGATGACTTTGAGCTGTCCTGAACGAGCAGCCTTCAAGGCAGATGAGGCTAAAAAGCGCATCTGATACAATTGCATCTCCTCCGTTGCGATTAAAGCGATTGAGTAGTTGAAACCATATCAAAAATGATGGCCTTTTGATTTTGGGTTCTGTCGTATCCCGAATCATCCAATAAAGTGTGCTGAAAAAAAGAATGTTATATCCGATAAATAAGAGAAGAATATAGCTTAAAGAAAACTTAAAAGGCCAGGTACTCATGGGTGCAACTGTAGACAAGTCGTAATGTTGCAGCTGCTCGAAACTCGTGAACCAAGGATAGATCATTAAAAAAAAATAAGTCATCGCAAACACCGCAAATCCAGCATTCAACATGCTCAAAATCAGGGTGGATTTGCTTGTCAATTGCACTTGCCGCATGAAGTCATTTAAAATATTCATAAGGATTCCCTATTTTTTGGCCTGGCACTCCATGCTAATCTATAATGCAGCAACTTGCAAATATGCAGAAAATACAGAAGAATGTATGCAATAGAATGCCTTAATACTGACAGGGAGACGCCAGATGAAGCTCACATACATCGCCGTGATTGGCAGTGGCACAATGGGAGCACAAATTGCAGCACACTTTGCCAATGCCGGCTTGTCCGTGTATTTATTTGATTTAAAAAAAGAAGGCATCAATCTGGCAGAAGCAGGCAAAGCCCGTTTAGCAAAAATAGAGCCATCGCCCTTGGCCTGCAAAGATTTTGCCGCCTTTATTTTGCCTAAAAATTTGACAGATGATCTGCCTTGTCTGCAGGCGTGTGATTTGATTATTGAGGCGATCTCTGAAGATATCACCCTCAAATCAGATTTATATCATCGCATGGCACCGTATGTGAATGATCAGGCTTGTTTAGCCAGCAATACTTCTGGTTTATCGATTACAGAATTAGCAAAACAATTACCTAAGCCACTGCAGTCACGTTTTTTGGGTATGCATTTTTTTAATCCGCCGCGTTATTTACCTTTGGTTGAATTGGTGCCGCATGCGCAGACGGATGCTGTTTTGTTGGATGATCTGGAAACGTTTCTCGTCTCACATTTGGGTAAAGAAGTCGTGCGCGCCAAAGATACGCCTAATTTTATTGCCAATCGCTTGGGAGTATTTGGCCTGCTCACCACACTGCAACACGCGCTGGAGCTGAATATTCCTCTGGAAGTGGTGGATGAATTGACGGGTAAACTAATCGGTCGCCCCAAATCTGCAACTTGCCGAACTTTAGATTTAGTCGGTTTGGATGTGTTAGCGCATGTAGTCAAAACCATGGATGCATCTTTACCTACCTGGCTGCAGGGCTTAATTAATCAAGGTGCGCTGGGAGCCAAAACCAAAAAAGGCGTGTATCAAAAAACTGCCGATGGCCTCATGGTTTGGGATATTGACACAAAACAATATCGCCCAGCCAATAAAAAAGCTAATTCTGAATTTGTTAAAGCACTCAAAATGACGGGCCTTGTCAAAGCCTGGCCTGAGCTTCAAAACAATCCCTTACCCGAGGCACAGTTTTTATTCCGCTTGCTACGCGATTTATTTGCTTATGCGAATCAGCATTTAGCAGAAATTTCAGGCTCACGCTTAGAAGTAGATCGCGCACTGAAATTTGGTTTTGGCTGGAAGCAAGGCGTATTTGAATTAGAGGCGGCCATTCAAAATCAACAACCTGATACCCAACAACCCAAGCATCTGAGCTTGCCCGTTTATCAGCGCCAAAAATATCCTATGTCACCAAAGATTATCTTTGAAAATGAAGGCGCCTATGCCTGGGAGCATGAAGATGCACTGGTGTTGAGCTTCAAAACCAAATTGTGCACGATCAATAATCCCGTTTTAGAGGCGCTCAATCAAGCACGGGAATGGGCTGAAAAATCCTACAAGGGCTTAATTATCTGGCAAAGAGAATCCGAAAATTTTAGTGCCGGCGCAGATTTAATGAACTTGGCAGGCGCCTTTATGCTAGGCGGAGCAGAGGCCTTAGAAGCCATTTTAACCCTGTTCCAAAATACGGTTTTAGCCATGCGTTATGCCAAAGTACCGGTCGTGACGGCAGTGCGGGGCTATGTACTGGGCGGGGGCTGCGAACTTGCAATGCACTCGCATAAAGTGGTGGCTGCACTTGAAACTTACATGGGCCTGGTCGAGGTAGGCGTAGGCATTGTACCCGGTGCGGGCGGCTGCAAAGAAATGGCCTGGCGTGCGAGCCAAAGTGGCAATCACAACGCAAAACTGCTGCAATATTTTAAACAAATCGCCATGGCTGAGGCTGCAAAAAGTGCGTATGAAGCCAAAGATATGGGCTATCTACGTGCAAGCGATGTCATCATCATGAATCCCAACGAATTACTCTATGTCGCCATGCAGGAATTAAACGCTTTGGCGGCTCAACCTTTTATCACAGTACGCGAAGAGCCCATTAAAGTGCAAGGCCGACCGGCCTGGGGCAATATGCAAGGCATGATCGAAAACCTCAAAGTGGGCGGTTTTGCCAGTGCGTTTGATGCGCTCATCGCCTCCAAAGTGGCTCATATTTTAAGTGGCGGCCCCATTGATCCCCAAGCTGTTGATGCATCCTGGCTGCTCCATCTCGAACGCGAGGCCTTTTTAAACTTAGTCCAAGAGGACAAAACACAAGCCCGCGTTCAATATATGCTGGAAACCGGCAAACCCCTGCGGAATTAATACCAATCCAAAACAGCGTAGCGAGGACTGTTGGAGCAGACAGACGTTTATTGCTTCGCATTCATCATGCTGGTTAAGACTGTTAAGGCTGGACAGTTACTATCATCTCCAATCTCCCAAAGGAAAGCACCGCCATTGGTAGTAGGATGTTGATATGCCCATACGGCCTGTGCATTTAAATCAGAACAGCTTTCAGCAAAGTAGGGGGTTCCCCATTGTGTTTGTATATCTAAGCCTAAAATGACATGACTTGGATTACCCACAGCCGCAGTGTAATTTTGCAAAGCAACTTGATAACGATTAAACGGTGCAATGCCGAGGCCACTGACATAACTTTGGCCTGCATCATAAGCCATCACATTATAATTCACTATGCTTTTTAAAGTCGTATCTTGATTATTGTTAATACCCTGAATCAAGCCCAATGCCTCACCGGAATGCTGCGAACCAGGATAAGTACATTTTGGATCTAAACGAGTACAGTTTGCAGGATCTGCAGCGGTTGAAAACGTTGCAAAACTTATGAGTTTGGTCGGTGCTGCTTGATGAATATCTTCAGCCAACATGATCAAATACGGAGTAATCGCAGGTAGATTTTGTACCTCCACATCTAAATCAACTCCACTCATCGTCACATAACCCAATAATGAACTATTACCATATTGCGACCCAGCCGAACCCGCAGGCCCATTCAC